>CAXTSA010000259.1:0-1815 GCA_964246755.1 uncultured Acidobacteriaceae bacterium | reverse complement strand
GTGCATCAGCTCATTCGTGCCCTTCACCCGAACGTGGATGTTTGGGTGGCGGGCCAGCATCTCCGCAACACCGGATCGAGACAGCCTTTCCTGCTCGAACTGCTCCCGGTCGCGATAGATCAAGACCTTCACGCCGTATGCGGCCTGTCGTTGGAGAGCCGCCGCAATATTCCGGTCGGTGAATGCGTACATCGCCACTTTAATCGAAACGTGTGCTCCTTCGATCAGACCGAGGTCGACTTGTTCAAGATTCTGGGATGGGAAAAAAAGATCTGTTCCCTGCCCTCCGCTGCATGTACGGGCACTGTGCTTTGTATTTTCCGAGGCAATACGCTTTGTAACTGCTCACCAGCCTGGTGAAGGACAGATACGACGGTTGGTTCAGACGCAGATGGGTAGTCATTGTGGTACCGGTAAGCCCAGGCGATGGTTGCTCCCGCACAGAGCAGGAAAGCGGTTCGAATGATGCGCATAAGATGACCCCTACTGCTCGCGCATGAGGCCCATGAAGCCGAATGCCGTTACGAGCAACGAAAACTGATTGAGCAGGCTGATCCGACGGAATTTGGGTTCGAGCACTTCCTCGGTCTCATCGCCGGCGATGCTCAGCTCGATGGTGAGTCGCGTCATCAGGACAACTGAGAGAAGAGCACCTGCGAGAAGGGTGCTCGGATGCTCTCGCATGTGAGCGGTCACGCCGATGACTGCAAGAAGAGCTCCCCAGACCTGGAGCCTCTGTCCGAAGCGTGGATGCTCTGTGTTCAGGCCGTGACCGTCGCTTCCTCGCGCGAGACCGCGGAAGAACTGTCTGCTTCGAGCAGGTGGGAGTGCTTGCAACCGACACAGCACACGCCGTCCGTAACCTTGAGCAAGGCGTCCAGGAAGGAATGTGGCGGAAGCTCCTCTTCGCCGTTCTTCTTGAAAAAGCGCGGCATCGCTCCTCCGCGAAAGGCGGCATCCTTGCCCCACAACTCGGTAGCGAGTGTGCCCGCTCGCCGGAAGAAGACGATGCTGCTCTCTACCTGCGGCCGGCCTCCTCCCTGCGCGCGAAGAGAATGCCGGGTGACGAGAACGTCGTAGGTATTCTCGTACCGGAACATCTCGACGCGGCAGAGCTCCGGCGCGATCACCACGGCATGGATGCCGTTGGGCATGAAGTTCTGAACTCGTTGCATCCAGGCCAACGACCGTCCATCCGAGCCAGTAAAGCCGACATAATACCCAAGGCTCGCGACCGCCCCGCCAGCTTCTTCTCCGCGGAGCGCCCATCGGTTCGACTGCTGCTGATGAACGAGCTGGAGCGTGGCGCGGCTGAAGATACCGGTCCGGCGTATCTCCTTCCGCGTCTGCTCCGGCAGGGTGAGGCCGCGGTGGGCCATGGTCGCGATCTTTGTGTCCATTTTTCCTCCCTTGGTTTCTGGTTATCGTTGACGGACTGGGACACCCAGCGCCTCCCGGATCATCTCCTTCGTGCAGCCAGCCCAGCATTTGTAAAAGCGTGGATCCCCGACCGAGATGGCGAGATTGTCGCCGGACCGGTCGTGGCCCTGCTTGGCGCAGGAAGGGCATTGCGTCCACCAGTTGTTACTGGCCTTACGCTTGACCCGAACGTGATCGAGGATCTGGAACCCTCGCCCGCCATCGAAGGGAACGATCGGCTGCTCGATCTTGGGCCGTGACTGGAACTCCTCCGGGATGCTCAGGCCTTCTATGAAGTTCCCCAGTTCCTCGGCCGTGAGCCGCTTCACGCCACGGAGGTACGCGAACTGCCTCTGAAGATCGGGCGCGGCCTCCTCAAACCAGTAGCGGTGCATG
>CAXTSA010000258.1:0-4574 GCA_964246755.1 uncultured Acidobacteriaceae bacterium | reverse complement strand
GATCGGAACTTTCGTGAAACTTCCCTGCGTCTTGCCGAAGGGACGGATCTTGCCTTTTTCAATCGTCTCCTGGATGTCCGGCAAGGCTCAGTTGGCCATCTTCGTGGTCGCGGCGGCCGGGACGCACGTCGAGCGGTTGCAGTGCTCCCGCGGCGTCAGCGAGAACAAAGCGATGAGAGAACGAAAAGGGCCGCTGTCACCTTCTCCTTCGTAGAGGATTCAAGAGCTTGCTTGATGACGGAGCGCGGCTGGCAGCAAGGATGGCGACTGCACAGGAGCCACGGTCATGAAGCAGTCTTTCTTCTAATTTTATCCCTCACAGTTTCGGCGAATGCCCTCACGCCAGCTGAGCAGTGCGGCCTGCACTATGCGGCTATCTACCGGGTTCCACCGGAACTGATTGCAGCTTTCATCGATGTGGAACCGGGCTGGAATTCACATGCAGTCTCCAACAAAGCCGCGATGGGGCTGATGCAACTGATGCTTTCCACCGTGCGGCGTTTCGGCGCGTTTCAGCCATTCGACGTCGAGCAAACATTGCGGCCGGAACTCGCTATGTGACCAGCTTGATGTGGAAGTTCCATGGGGACCTGCGCCTCGTTGCCACAGCTTATTACGCGGGTGATCATTGAATGGGCCAGCCGCTGCTGGCCTATCGCAATCCGCAGGTTATTCCTTACGTCGAAGCGATCCGACGGCGCTACCTCATACACAAACATCCGGCGATGCGGCCGGCAAGGAAATAGGATGTTTCGCTGGCTGATCCCATTGGCAGTTTTTCCTTTACTGCCGGACGCCATGCAGAATCAGGTAAGCGCGCGCGTTGCCATCGTGTCTATCAGCCCGAATGAGGTTACCGTACTTCATCTACGGCCCGAATTTAAATCGAGAATTCGGATGCCCGAGGAGATCACCTCCGTCATCCTCGGCATTCCGGGCACGTTCAAAGCTGAGCACAATGAGGGTGAACCAGACTACGTCTACATGAGCTTGTCACAAAAGAACCGATTATCGAATTTGCTGGTAGCGACCAAACCGGGAGCGCACGTTACGTTGGGATTGATCGGTGACGGCGCTGCCGCGACCGCCGCTCAACCTGTGGACTTTCTTCTCGAGTACCGGGGTTTTCGCAGTTTCTTGACAGAGCCGAATGCTGACCTGCGTGGATTCGACTTCTGCATCAACGGAGGAAGTTGCAAAACATCCCGCCTCCCTTGCGACCAGGGCAAGTGTCGTTCAGGCAGAAGGCATCAGCAAAAGCAAGCTCCTTCCGCTCGGCGGAGGCTTGGGCATCGCTGTACTCTTCTTTGTTTTCACCGCGATCGTAGGGAACCATCAACGAGACATCAGCCCTCGAAACTTCTGCAGCAAAGTAAACAGACAGAGGCCAAGCTGTCCAAGGGGAGCCTGACATCAATGATGGAGACGATCCGCTCTCCAACTCAGGACAACGGTAACGATCAAACTGGCCCTGCTGATATCCGGCGCACATGGACCGAAGGCGGAGCATCGCACCCGGCGACTGGCATTGCTACTGTCAAGCACGCGAATCCTTCAGCAAAGCCGCTTGCTGGCCCATATCTCGCATCTGTTCTATCCTTCGCGGATACACAGCAGAGATGGGAAGAGCCGCGTCCCTACGGAGAGGCAGCGTTGACTGTCTTTCAACGCACCGCCAACTCCTCACAGAATCAGCAGCAAAACAACGTGTTAAAGGAGGCATCCCTCGTATTTGCCCGCAGCCCATTACATAGCCAGCCTGCGCAGTCAGTTCACTCACTCTCTCGTAGAAGTAGCGCTTGACGGTGGCATCCTTGATGGTCCGGTTCCTGCGCTCGACCTGTCCGTTGATCCAGGGATGACTGGGCTTGGTCAGCCGGTGCTCGATTGCATGAAGAAGACAGAGCCTATCGAAGGGATGGCCACGGAAGCGCGCAATTGGCCCCTTCCGGTTCTTCGGCAGGTCAGCGAACTGGATACCGTTGTCGTTGAGCACGCTGTGGATGCGATATGGAGCCGCTTCGACGAGCGCTTGAAGGAACGCGGCCGCCGCTCGCATGTCGGCTTTTTCCACGAGTTTAACGACGGCAAACTTCGAGGTGCAGTCGATAGCCACGAACAGGTAGAGCTTGCCCTCTGCGGTCCTCACTTCGGCTAAGTCGATGTGGAAGAAGCCGATCAGATAGGTGTCGAACTTCTTCCGGCGAGGCTGATCGCCTTCAACTTCGGGCAGACAGCTGATGCCATGACGTTCCAGACAACGATGAAGTGAAGAGTGGGTGAGCTGAGAGATCGTGGCCTGAAGAGCATACAGGCAGTCGTCGAGCGAAAGAAGCATGTGCTTGCGAAACGCCACGATGTGGCTTCCTGTTCGACGGACAGAGCCGTGGACCTGAGAACGGTTGGACCGGTGCCGAGATCCGCCGTGGACTCGCGCTTCTTCGACTTGGCGACCGTCTTCAGGTTGATACCATGCCGCCGGGCCGGTGCTCTCATGCTCTCTTGACTATGATTATGTTGTATCGTCCGACGGACCGCCGCTGTCGTGCGGGCGCGCCTGTGTAAACCTGGCCCATACTGCCTCCTTCTCCCGCTCAGGAAAGTATGCACCATCAAATGCCGGGACTAAACACCAAACCGCTTCTAGCGCCGCAGCCGCTTTACTCCCGGTTAATGCAACAGAGCACTTCGGCCAGTTGACTCGGCGCGGGAAAAGGGCCGCCGACTGCCTGTCCCAGTACACGCCGCGCGAGCATAGCGGCGTAGCGCAGGCAGGCACGCCTCTTCGGAAACGCGGCCCGCGCCGAGTCTGCTCGGGAACACTGAACTCGTCTTGCTGCTTGAGAATCATGGCCGCGGCTTGCGCGCTTAGGCCAGGGATTGCAGCTGTGAAAATCTCCCGCGACCTGCGGTACCCGCATCAGCAACCCCGCCTACCCGATTTCATCACTCCTGCCAGTGCTGGGTTTACCCTAAAGGCGCTGGAGCACCGTAAAGCTGCCGGACGAATCTCCAATGGAAAGAACGAAGCTGGTTTTGTGATCCGGCTTTCTCATCAGGTCGACAGCGTCGGATTTGCAATAAACCAGGTCAGGGACCATCGCTTCGAAAAGAACGCGGCCGTTCACCGAGAGCGCAGAAGATGCGATGTTTAACATTTCGTGGACCGCATCGCGCACCGGCTCATCCATGGGCTGGGCCAGAGCGCGTTCCACCGCGGTTTCCTCCGGCAGCCCGAGCAGCGCGCCGGCAAGGCTGCCCATGATCGCCAGTTCTGTCGCGACCAGCAAGGGAACCTTAGCCGGCAATACTGAGTACATGCCGAATAAAGGTCGCGCCTTGCTCGGGGGAGCTTGGGTAACCAGTTTAAAGGTCACATCGCGCCCGGTAAGGTCGGAAAACAACTGTGAAAGCGCGTAAGCAGTAGGCTCGGCCATGGTTAGCAGCCACCCAGGATCGGGTTCAGCGCATTTTGAATGTCTTCGGTCTCGAACGGTTTTGTAATGAGGAACTTCGCTCCATTGTTCAGCGCCAACTCTTTGATTTCAGCCGAGGCCTCCGAGGTGAGAAAGCCGAAAGGAACACTATTGTTTGCCGTCCGCAGCCCTTGGAGCAGCTCCAAGCCGGACATCTCGGGCATGTTCCAATCGGAAAGTACCAGCCGGGGACGCTTCACGCTGATTTTGTCCAGCGCCTGACGGCCATTCTCCGCTTCTTCGATCGTCAAGCTGCGGTATCCGGCGCGGCGAAGCGCTCGCTGTACCAGCATGCGCATGGTTTTGCTGTCGTCCACGAGAAGAATATCCATGGCATCTCTCTCTCTTCAGTGAGGTTCCGGCTCGCTAGATCTGTTCTCGTATCGATGCAGAGAGTGGTTTTACCGCAACGCGGCTTCTCCTTCAGGAAAGCCACGTGCGGAGCCGCTGTTCACTCTCTGTGTGTGTACGAGAACAGCTATACAGGAATCGCTGCCGTCTTAATAGTTATCGGCACTTTGCCAGGATGGCACCAGATGCCGAAAGTAACGGAATACTCTGCAAGAGCTGCCCGTCGATGTAAGGGGAAGACGGTGACCTGCCTTCGTGGCTGAATCTGCTATCTCCGCTGCCCCGCCTTGGCTTCAGCGGCGCGAATGAGAGCCGCTGGCATGGCCGAAAGCGTTAAGGATTGCTCGACTGCTCCGACACGCACTGCCTCCCTGGGCATCCCGTAAACAACGCAACTGTTCTCGTCCTGAGCGAACGTGCTTGCCCCCGTCTCGCGCATCGTGCGCAAGCCCTGGGCACCGTCGAAGCCCATGCCTGTCAGCAGGACGCCCACCGCATTCGCTTTCGCGGCGGCCGCCACGGAGGCGAACATAACATCTACCGCAGGGCGCTGTTAGCAAACCTTGGGACCGGATTGCAGGTGTACGCGATAGCCGTCCCCCGCGGGGCGCAGCACCATATGGAAGTCACCCGGCGCGACGAGGGCGAGGCCGGGCGAAAAGGCGTCCCCATCCCGGGCCTCTCGCACTTCCATGGCGCTACCCCGGTTGAGCCGCTGTGCAAAGCTGGCAGAGAACAGCTTCGGGA
>CAXTSA010000257.1:0-4575 GCA_964246755.1 uncultured Acidobacteriaceae bacterium | reverse complement strand
GGCTCCGCAGGCTCGGGCTGCGTCTTCCAACGGCGATGCACCCACAGCCACTGCTCAGGATACTCCCGGATCACCCGCTCAATCGCCGTGGTCGCGCGCGCCGTGTTCTCGACCGCGTCCGCCTCCCCATTCCCGCTACGCTCCATCTCAATCTCCGGGTAAAAATGCAGCACGTATTTGCGCTCACCCTCATGCCATAGCAGGCAGCCGGGAAGCACCGCGGCCCCTGTTTTTGCGGCAACCCGGGCCAGCCCGGACGCGGTACAGGCCATCCTGCCAAAAAATGGGACAAAGACCCCCTGCGGCGGAGTCATGTTTGTATCCATCAAGATCCCGACCGAACGGCCCTCGCGCATGGCCCCGAGCAACCCCCGCGCAAAGTCATCCTTGTGCAGCACCTGGTTGCCGTGTAAACAGCGGATTTCGTTGACGAACCGGTCGACACGCCCATTATCCAGCCGCCGGATGACCATGCTCATGGGGTGCCCCATGAGCGAGTGGTAATAGCTCGAGAGCTCCCACGCGCCCAGGTGCCCGGTCACGATCAGCACGCCTCTACCCTTGCCCTGCGCGCGTTCCCAGTGCTCGAGGCCCTCATAGCGCAAAAATGAGCGTGTATTTTCAGCAGTGTAGCGGCGCATCTGGCAAAACTCGGCAAGCTGCCAGCCGAGGCTCCGGTACACTCCGCGCAGGGTGCACTCCCGCCACTCGGGGCTCGCTTGCGGGTAGGCGGCACGAAGGTTCTGCTCGCCAGTCCGGCGAAGCCGCGGTAGCAGCCGGTAAGCCAGGGCGCTGATCCACTGGCCTATTGCCCGTGCCGTCGAACGAGGCACAACTCCGAGCACGCCGACCAACGCGCGCACGCACCAATACTCAATCAGTTCCCGCAGGGAATGGCGCCTCTCCGGCCGTTTTTGACCCTCCCCAGTGTACGGGGTACGCGCACATGCGAAAAGCCGGCTCCCGCCGCGATTTCACAGGTGAGGCCGGCTTCGCTGCCACCTTTCCGAACCGCGGCCGGCGCTAGCTGGTCTGGGAAGTGCGGAAGTACTTCGCAACCGTCGAGACAAACGCCTTTGCGTCGTCCGGAGGCAGAACATTGCCCTTTAGGATCTCCTGAAACGTATGCGGCTGCCCGTAAAAGGATGTCGTATCGTCCGTATTCTCAAACACTGCAACACCGTTCAAGTCGATACCCGCGAAGAGCCCCTTCGACCGCGACCAGGTGAGCAGCTCCGATTGCAGCCTCCAGTTGGTGCCCGCCTGTGCGTCCCGGCCCACTGGACCGGCAGCGGCATTCGCATCGGCGCCGATCTTGAATTTACTCTTCAGCAGGTCCTGAAAACCCTTTTGATTGACCGCGACCAGCACCAGGTCCGTACCCGACCCGCCAATCTGGAAACCCACCGACCCGCCCGTCATCTTGATGAAGGCAGGCGCGCTCCAGCCATGCCCCGTGCGGCACGTCACCACACCCTGCCCATACTCCGCGCCGAAGATGAAAGCGCCCTTCACCAGTCCGGGAATCACGCCGACGCAGGTAGCCTGCTGCAAAATTGAATTCGGGATCTGCTTGTCCGGTGTCGCCATAATGGCGTTCAGTGTGTCAGTAGACGCCGTCAAGCGCTTGTCGATGGTTGCCTTATCGCTCGCGGCCAACGCCGGAACCGCCATACCTGCCATGCAGGCAAATGCCAGTAACTTCTTCATAAACCTACTCTCCCTCTTTCAAACCGATGCAAGAACCGCGGCAGGGCGTACGATGTACCCGCCACGCCCACTGCTTTCGAGCCCTTATGATGCAAGATACCGCAGGGAGGAAGTACCTGAATTGTGCTTTCCGGGTGTGTAAGAATGGCACGAAACCGGAGCAAAAAAAGAGGGGCTGGATTTGACCCCAGCCCCGTTCCCCAGATCTGCGTTGTTACTGATTACTTTGTATAACCATTGAGAGCGCCACGCAACATTACTTTCGTAATCCTGTGGAAATTACAGCCTTGGGAGCATGATTCCTTGCTGGCCCTGGTATTTTCCGCGCCGATCGGCATAGCTCACCTCGCAGAACTCGTCGGACTGAAAGAACAGGATCTGGCACAATCCCTCATTCGCGTACACCCTTGCCGGCAGGGGCGTTGTGTTTGAAATCTCCAGCGTCACAAAGCCTTCCCACTCCGGCTCGAACGGGGTCACGTTCACGATGATTCCGCACCGCGCATAGGTCGATTTGCCGACGCATATGGTGAGCACGTCCCGCGGAATGCGGAAATACTCGACCGAGCGGGCCAGCGCAAAGGAGTTCGGCGGCACGATGACGGAGTCGGCCTGCACGGTAACGAACGAGCGCTCGTCGAAATTTTTCGGGTCAATGATCGCGCTATTGACGTTTGTAAAGATCTTGAACTCGTCGGCGACGCGCAGGTCGTAGCCATAGGAAGACAGACCGTAGGAGATCACGCCCTCCTTCATCTGCTTCTCACTGAACGGCGTAATCATGCCGTATTCCCTGGCCTGGGTACGGATCCAGCGATCGCTTTTTATGGACATGCATCTCCGGCGTCGGACCCGTTCCAGAAAGGCATTCAGGTGCGCTCGCGTCCTACTAATGGAATAGACGGGCTAGAATCTGCATCTTACGGCAGGGCAGAACATTGCTGCAACGGCAGTGGCTCGGAGAGTACCGGGCGGAACGGGCAGGCATGATCAAGCAAGACATCATCCAGCAGGTCACCGAGAGAACCGGCCTGCCGCGAAGCAAGGCAGAGGCCGCAGTCGACACCATTTTTGAAAGCCTGAAGCGGGCGCTCGCTGCCGGCGAACGGATTGAGTTGCGCGGCTTCGGGGTTTTCAACGTGCGGCCACGCAAGACCGGGATCGGGCGCAATCCACGCACCGGCACCGAGGTGACCATTACGCCCGGGCGTGCTGTCCGCTTCAAGCCCGGCAAAGAGCTGCACCTGATCGACTGACCCCGGCCTACATCAGGCTGACGGCATCCACGTCGACAATGAGGCTGCGCCGGGGGATAGCCGCTCCCTCGGCGAACGCAAGCGCCCCCCGCAGGGCGCCGTGCAGCGCAGACCGGCTTTCCGCTTTCAAAAGGAGGTGGAAGCGGTAAATGCGCTTCACCTTGGAAAGTGGCGCCGAGGCCGGTCCCAACACGCGCACGCCAACAAGTTCTCCTCTCTCATGCATCGTCTTAAAGTACCCGCCCAGCCTGCCTGCCCAGTCCGCTGCTTCCTCCAGCCGGGGGCTTTGCAAAACGAGGTTGGCAAGTACCGCGAATGGCGGGTAGTGCATGTAGCGACGCAGCTTCATCTCGCGGTCAACAAAGCTCGCGTAGTCGTGCCGCGCGGCGCAGGCGATGGCGTAGTGGTCGGCGTGATAGGTCTGGACGACCACCTTACCCGGCAACTCTCCCCGGCCCGCGCGGCCCGAGACCTGCGTCAGCAACTGAAAAACACGCTCGGCGGCGCGGAAGTCCGGCAGTCCCAGCGCGTGATCGCAGCCCACGCCCCCCACCAGGGTGCCCCCCTGGATATCAAGGCCTTTTGCGATCATCTGCGTGCCCACCAGCAGGTTGATCTCGCCTGAATGCAGCTTCCCCAGCAGCCGTTCCATGTCAAAGCGGCCGCGCACGGTGTCGCGGTCCATGCGGCCGATGCGCGCCCCGGGAAACAGCTCCCTCAAACGCTCCTCACCCTGCTGCGAACCCGCGCCCAGGTAGTACAAGTGCTCTGATTCGCACTGCGGGCAGCGGGAGGGCACGCGCGTTCTGAAGCCGCAGTAGTGGCACTCCAGCCGCTCCCCCGTCCTTGCCCGTAGCGACGCATCTTCCCCCGTTGAGCCCAGCACGGCCTTGTGCAGCGTCAGCGAAATAGCGCAGTTCTCGCACTGCAGCTTCTCCCCACAGGCCCGGCACATGGCGACATACGAGTAACCGCGCCGGTTCAGCAGGATGATGGCCTGCTCGCCCCGGTCGAGCGTGCTTTGCGTCTCCTCGATCAGCTTGCGGGCGAAGATCTGCTCCTGGCCGGTCTCGCGGAACTCATTGCGCATATCGAGCAGCTCCACCTCCGGCAGAGGCCGATGGTTGACGCGCTCGCTCATCGTCAGGAGCCGGTAGCGCCCGCGCCCCGCATTGTGCCAGCTTTCAAGCGACGGCGTCGCCGAACCCAGCACCACCGTCGCCTCCAGCAGCTTCGCCCGCATTACCGCGACGTCGCGGGCGTGATAGCGCGGCATCTCCTCCTGCTTGTAGCTCGAGTCATGCTCCTCGTCGACGATCAATAGCCCCAGATCGCGCACCGGCGCGAACACCGCCGAGCGCGTACCGACGACCACCCGGGCCTCGCCTCGGCGGATCCGGTGCCACTGCTCCGCGCGCTCCCCCGGTGTCAGCGCGGAGTGCAGCAGCGCGACCTCCGCGCCAAAGGCCGCATGCATCTGCCCGGCCATCGCCGGGGTAAGCCCGATCTCCGGCACCAGCAGCAGCGAACCCCGTCCGCTCCGCAGAGCATGCCACATAGCTTGCAGGTACACGGCCGTCTTGCCCGAGCCCGTCACGCCGTACAGCAG
>CAXTSA010000256.1:0-4577 GCA_964246755.1 uncultured Acidobacteriaceae bacterium | reverse complement strand
CATCCAGCCCCGCACTCGGCGGCGAAAACTTTTCGCAGAGACCGCCTGGCTTTCGCAGCGCCCACAATGAGGGCGTGTTGTTCCGCAGCGGACGCGCCGCTATGCGCAGGATGCCGGTCCGGGATTGGATGGGCACGCTTGTGTGAGAAGCCGCTGCACTGTTCTTGCTATGCTCGCACCATGCTTCGCATCGCACCGTCGTGGCGCATGCTCGTCGTCGCTCTGATCGCCTTGGCCGGATTTCGGTCGGCACTGGCTGCGAAACACCCGCAGGATACCGGCTTCCTGAATCGCACGGTTGCGGTGAACGGTGTGACCCGCCGCTATGTTGTGTACCTGCCGGAGAACTGGAACAAAGCCCAGAAGTGGCCGGTGATCCTGTTTCTGCATGGCTCGGGCGAGCGCGGCGTCGAGGGCCTCGACGAAACTCAGATCGGACTGCCGGCCGCGATTCGCGTGCATCCGGAGCGATGGCCGTTCGTGGTCGTCATGCCGCAGGTGCCCTTCAGCCATCACCACTGGACCGACGGGGACATGATGGAAACCGCCATGGCTGCGCTCCGGATCGAGGAGCACGAGTTCAACGGCGACCCGGACCGCACCTATCTCACTGGTCTCTCGCTCGGCGGCTACGGCACATGGGAGATCGCGCGGGACAATCCCCACGTTTTCGCGGCGATCGCGCCGGTATGCGGCGGTATCTTCTGGTCGTACCAGCCTTCGCGCTGGAGCGAGCAGACCACCCTTCCGGAAGAGTACGCGCGCGTTCTGCGCCGTGTGCCGGTGTGGATGTTTCACGGTGCCGACGATCCGGTCGTAAGCCCCCGACAAAGCGCGCTGATGTTTGACGCGCTGAAGGCAGCCGACGGCGACGTGCGCTACTCCGAATACGCCGGCGTGAAGCACAACGTGTGGGAAAAGGCCTACGCGAACCCTGAGCTGCCGCATTGGCTGCTCTCCCACTCGCTTTCCTCCGACGCGAAACTGGAGCCCGCCGCCGAGCGGGTGCTGGTGCCCGTCCACCCAGTCCCGGCGAAGGTCAACCCTGCAATTTATGAGGAGTACGTCGGCGAGTACGAAGACAACGGCGTGCTCCAGATTACGGTATTCCGCACCGGCGACCAGCTATTCCAGCGCAACCGCATCGGCGAGGTCGCGGAGCTGCTGCCGGAAAGCGCGAACACGTTTTTCTATCCCAGCGGAAGCACCACGCGGCTGATTTTTGAGCGTGAACGGGAGCACGATCGGGAGACGGGAGCGGTGTACGGCGTGATCTCGCGCGACGACCGGCATGAAGAGCGTTGGGAGCGCCGGCGGTAGCGAGCGCACGGAGTTGCGTTCTGGGCCAGGCTGATCGAGGTCGCGGCAGCTCGTTGGACCGTTCACTTGCAGCAGGTTTCTGAGGGCGCGGCAGCGTCGTTCGCTTTCCCTTTGGATCGCGCAATCATTTCGCTTTACTTCAGTGCCCCGGTTGGCTACAGTGCTCGCACCCGCGCCACCGGTCCCCAAACGGTTTTGTCCTGAAGTCCGCAAGCTGTAGTGAAAGGATCCCTATGCGTTTCCGGTCGAGCTTTATCGCGTTTCTGTTCTTTGTCTGCTGCACTGTCAGGGCGTTCGCCGCCCAGTCCTACAGCGCGATTTATGTTTTCGGCGACAGCTATTGTGACACGGGCAACATCGCGCTCGCCACAAAGGGCGCCAAGCCGCTTTCGCCGCCCTACTACCAGGGCCGCTTCTCGAACGGACCCATCTGGGTCGAGCACCTGGCCGGGACATTCAAGCTATCCGTGCTGCCCTCGCTTGCCGGTGGCACTGACTACGCGACCGGCGGGGCCGACCTGCTCCAGAGTGTCGTGACCTCGACCGGCACCATTCCCAGTGTTGAAGCGCAGGTTGCTGAGTACCTGGCCGCACACGGAGGTAAGGCCGACCCCGGCGCCCTGTACGTGCTGGAGGGGGGCGGCAATGACATTCTGAATGCCACTTCCGGCTCCCCGACACAGCTCGGTTTTTCGATCGCGGTAGGCCTGGCGGAGCTCGAAGTGGCGCTGCGGCAGGCCGGCGCGACCCACTTCCTCATCCCCAACCTGATCGACGTAAGCCTGCTGCCGGCTGGACGCGCGCATGCCGCCTTCGCCGCCTCCGCCGTGCTCTCGGCAAACCAGACGCTCGCGACGCTGCTCTCCATTGAAGACTATCTGGAGGGCATTCAGATCTATACCGTTGATGCGTACTCGCTGCTGCACTCCATCGCCGACGACCCGACGCATTTCGGCTTCGCGAACATCCTCACGCCCTGCCTAAGCGCGGCCGGTGAGGTTTGCGCCGACCCGGATCATACCCTGTTCTGGGACACGGAGCACCCGACCGTATTCGGCCACTCGCTGCTTGCCGTACTCGCGGGCTCGGTGGTGCATCCGTAAACGGTTTTACGACGGCAGTGCGCGGGGCGGCGAGCCCATGCGCAGGCGGCGCAGCCCCCAGGCAAGCAGCAGACATACCGCGATGCTTACGCCCGCGTCGACAAGAAAGCTGCCGCGCACCCCGCCCCACGCGTACGCGCGCCCATCCACGAAACCCATGTAGGTAATCGGGAAGTTGGTGACGCCCAGCAGCACGGAGAACTGCGTTGCTGCCAGCGGATTTTTCGGGCCAATCGTTTCAAAGGTGATCGCGTTGGCGGCGGCAAAGGCCAGTGACTGAAATGCGTTTTCGCCGGTGATCGCGATCGCGAAGGTCGACGGGGTATGCGGAAGCAGAAGAAGCATTGAGGTAAACAGCGCGCCGGCAAGGCCGATGCCGAGGTAAAGCGGCCGCAGTGCCAGCTTCTTGGCGAGCGGCGGCAGCAGGAGGCTGCCGACCACCCCGGCAACGGCCGAGCCGGAGCCGGCCAGCAGGCCCACCATGCGCTCGCTCGCGGCAAAGTCCTTGCCAATGCCGCCGAGAACGTTGGTCAGCGTAAAGGACGCCGAAGGCAAGCTGAACAGCGCAAGCGCGATCAAGACCTCCCGCCGCCGCAGCAGCGAGACGACCTCCGCAAAAAACTGTCGGAAGCTCTCGCCAGCCAGTCGCCGGTCCGGCCCGGGCGCGGGCAGCACCAGGTAGATGAGGCAGGGCAGCAGCATCATGATGCCCAGCAAAGCGCCCGCGAGCGCCGGTCGCAACTGCGTCACCAATTCTCCGGCGACCAGCATCATCACGCCTCCGGAGCCGATGTTCGCGACAGCGAACCATGCGCCCAGGCGGCTGTCCTGCTCCTTGCCGATAAGGCTGCCCATCCATCCCCCGACCGCCCCTTGCACCAGCGAAGCCGCGAAATACCCGGCCAGCGTAATGGCTTCAATCAGGACGACGTGCGTGCGAAACGCTACCGTGAGTGCGACGGCGAGCGCCGCCAGAGACGAGAAGCCCAGTGCATAGCTCCGGCGGCTGAACCGAACGTCGAGAATGGGCGCGACGAGAAACGCCCAGAACGCGGGCGAAAGGACGGTCGCGGTGATGGCGGCAATGCGGCCGCCGAGCAGACCCTGCGCGGCCAGCATGCCGGGCAGCGTAACCACCGCGAAGCCGCCGTAGAGGCCAAACGTGGCATTGGTGAAGCCCATCAGCCAGATGGGCGGCAGCTTCCGGTCTGCGGTCATGGCCCTCGCTTGTGTGCTCGAATTGTTGCGATCATGCCACACCTGTGCGCGGCGCGTACGGAATTGTTCTTGCGACAGTATTTTGTTTGAGAGCGCGCCTGAGAGAAGGGCGCCTGCTTGCGGATGGCCGCCTTGCGCTTCCGCAACCCTGGAGCAGCCAGGCGATGAGCAGCCAGGCGGCCCCTCTAAACTGGAGGCATGGTCTTTGAAGTACTCGCGACGAGCCGCTCCGGTGGGCGCCGTGGACAAATGCGTCTGCCGCATGGTGTGGTGGAAACGCCTGCATTCATGCCGGTCGGCACAGCCGCTACGGTGAAGACGGTTCCGCAGGATGTACTCGAAACTCTTGGTGGTCGCGAGGCGGAAGCTGCCGGCGAGCAGGCCGGAGCCGGTGTGATCCTCGGCAACACCTACCACCTGTATCTGCGGCCGGGGCACGAGGCGATCCGTCGCATGGGCGGGCTGCACCGGTTTATGAGCTGGCGGCGGCCTATCTTGACGGATTCCGGCGGTTACCAGGTGTTTTCGCTCGCCTCGCTTCGAAAGATCACGGACGAGGGCGTCCGGTTTTCGTCGCACCTTGACGGGTCGAAGCACCTGTTCACCCCGGAGCACTCGATGGCGGTGCAGCTGGCGCTCGGCTCGGACATCGCGATGGCCTTTGACGAATGCCTGGAGTACCCGGCCGACGAGGCGCGCGCGCGCGCCTCGCTTGAGCTCACGATGCGCTGGGCTGCGCGCTCGCGCACGTACTGGGAGGGGCATAAGCACGAGGCTCCCTGGAGGGGGCGCGAGGGTGAGGTGTCGGGGGGTGAGAGTGTAGCAACCGGTACGCTTGCGAGCTGGCCCGCGCCCGCCATCGCGCCGGACGCGCGGCCGAGCCTGTTCGGCATTGTGCAGGGCGGAATGTACAAGGACCTGCGGGAGGAGTCGGCC
>CAXTSA010000255.1:0-4578 GCA_964246755.1 uncultured Acidobacteriaceae bacterium | reverse complement strand
GCGCAGAAGGCGGAGTTTGTCGAGCCGGTTCATGCCGTCGAAACACCGATGGAGGAAGATGTAGCGTTCTGGGGTTAATGTCTCCATAGGCATTGCACCGCAGACGAGTGAGCAGGGAAGTGCAACCGCAAGCGGACTGGAGATGGCATGTCGCTCGGGAAAAGTACGGTGCACACGCGCAAAGGCAAGCTGCTGGGGAAAACGCACACTGGCCGGGATCACGGAGCGGTTCTCGCAACGCCGGTCGCCGCTGAAGACCGCACCCTGCCGTTCGGGCAGACGATGCAAACCCCCGTTCTGGTGCTGAACGCCTCCTACGAGCCGATCAATATCTGCGGCGCTCGCCGGGCGCTGGTGCTGGTGCTCAAGGGCGTCGCGAAGACGGAGGAAGAGCAGGGCGCAACGCTCCATGCCGCGCGCATCCGCATCCCTCTGCCTTCGGTCATCCGTCTGCTCGAGTACCGGAGGATTCCGCACCAGACCCGCGCTCTGTCCCGCAAAAACATACTGCTGCGCGACCGCAACACCTGCCAGTACTGCGAGGTGGTGCTGCCCGCCGCCGAGCTCACGCTCGACCACGTGATGCCCCGCTCGCGCGGTGGCCAAAGCACCTGGGAAAACCTGGTGGCCTGCTGCCATTCCTGCAACCGGCGCAAAGGCAACCAGCTTCTCGGCGAGCTGGAGACGATGACGCTGCTCAGGGAGCCTCGGCCGTTCTCACTCCACACCTCACGCCATATCCTGCGCATGATCGGCAACTCCGACCAGAAGTGGCGCAAGTATTTGTATTACTAGGAAGGTTGTGCATGCTTCGGCGCAACAGTCCAATACGCGACTCACTCCTGGCATCGCTTTGCGGATATGTGGCCGGAGTTCTTTTTCTTTGGCTTGCTGCGGTTTACCTGGCAGGCTATCGCCCAGCGGGCACGCTGGTGAACGGGCCACTTCTCCTTTTTTTCAGTGCATTCGGGAGCTTTGTTGGATGGATCATTTTCCTGCTTCCGCTCGCCAAGCGTTTTCCACTCGGCTTATGGCTGGATCGCCCGTCGGTGCTCATGGCTTTGGGCGCCACCTTAGGTTTCTTCCTGACCGCGCTGGAAACGTACCCGATCTGGCTACCTTATCCCGGCTTTTTTCGACGCAGCACATTTATGAGGCGAGTGGGGCAGTGAACGCCTGTGTCGGCACTGCCTGCCTGCTTCGGCTGCGTCGGCTATCCATTCGCGAGACAGTTACCTGAAAAAGGAGTCATATGCCGGCAGAGCAAATTGCCCCGAGCTTGTACCTCGTCCCGCTTGGTTTAGTAAATGCCTTCTTCATCGATGAGCCCGGCGACGGCGTGCTGATCGATACGGGTTTTCCGGGCAATACGGACAAAATCCTGAGCGCGCTCAAAGAGCTGGGTAAGCAGCCCTCGGATGTCCGGCACATCCTGCTGACGCACACGCACGCCGACCACATCGGCAACGCGGCCGCACTCAAGAAAGCGACCGGCGCCCGCACCTACATGCATCCTCTGGACGCGCCCATTACGGAAGCCGGAACCGGCTTTCGTCCCATGCGACCCGCGCCCGGCTCGCTCAATCATGTGATGACTGCACTGATCCACTTCCGGATCAGCACCCTGAAGATGAAAGTAGACCCGTGTCCCATCGACCACCGCGTCGAGGATGGGACGGTTCTGCCCCTCGCGGGCGGCATCACAGCGGTGCACGCTCCCGGTCACTGTTTGGGCCAGCTGGCCTTTCTGTGGCCGAGGCATGGCGGCGTTCTGTTTGCGGCAGACTCCTGCGGCAACGCCTCCAAGCTTGACTGGAGCGTCGCCTACGAGGACATTGCGGAGGGCGAGCGTAGCCTGCGCAAGCTCGCGAAGTTCGACTTCCAGATTGCCTGCTTCGGGCACGGCAAACCCATCCTCAAGGATGCCGCTGCCCGTTTCCGGCAAAGATGGCCGGAGAGGCGCTAAGCTGCGCTGCTACTGCGGTTTGCCGTTCGCCGGCGGCGCCGGCTTCTGTCCCGCTTCCGGCGTGTCCTTCTCGACCGTCTGTCCATCGTAGGTGATTTTGACCGACGAACCGAAGCGCTTGTACTTCGAGTACTTCACGATTTCGCGCATGTGCACGTCCTGGCTCAGGTAGCCGCTGCCGCCCGAGAAGTGCAGCACCCCGTCGCCTTTGGTGTAGACCGGGAACCAGTACTTGCCGTCGATCTGCTGCCGGAACGTCATGAACGGCGGCGACAGGTCTTCGTGACCCTTGCGCGTGTCGTCCGGTACGTTTTTCCCGTTTGTCACGACAATCTGATAGTCCTTCGCGTCGACCCAGATGCGGCCCTGGAAGTACCGCTTGTTCTTCTCGAGCACCTTCGGCTTCACGTCGAACACATAGGTATCCACATCGTCCACCGGCTGCTTGCCGACATAGGTGACGTCGTACTGCCCCACATCCTCCTTGGTCAGCACGAAAGGCAGGCGGTGCTCGATATCCTGAAAGTCCGCCGGCGACATCATGACGCGCTCGAGCGAGCTTTGCGGCGCCTCGACCACGTGCTCGTAAAGCTTGCCGTCCGGGTCCGCGCTGATGTCGGTGACCTGGTAGTACTCGCCGTCGACCTTCTTCGTATCGTCGTCGACGGTATCGACCCGAACGCTGCGCTCATAGGTGTAATTCGCCATGGCCAGGCGGAAGTCGGTCTCCTTCTCGGTGAACTTGTCGATGATCTGCTGCGGCGGCAGCGATGGCTTGGTCAGGTCAAGTTTGCCGAAGCCTGAATCGAGCGGCATGGGCGTGTAGGAAACCTGCGCGAGGCCCGGCACGGAAAGCACGCCGGCAACAAGGGCGGCAGCGGAAGCGGAACGGAAGCGTGAAGAGAAGGACACGTCGAGAAACTCCCCTCTCTATTAAACGCTTCCCGAGCGCGAAAGACTCGCCGGAGAGCTCCCATTCACGGCCGGGAGCCGAAGATCACAGCATCGGCGGCTTTGCCGGCGGCCGGCGTCATGTGCGGCCGCGCGTAGGGCAGCGCGACGACCCCGCGATTCGCCCCGAAGTAGGGATCTTTCGCCGCCACTGCCGCTACATCGACGGGAGCGATCGAGGTCCCGAGCGTCGCATTGGTGCTGGCGATAAACAGGTTCGCGAACAACGCGTAGCCCGTGTTCGAAGGGTGAATGCCGTCGAGCCCGAAGATGCCGCCCAGGTACCAGGTCGTCGCCTGGTACTTGCCGATCGTGACCCCGTGCGCGGCCAGCGAATCCATATAGCCATGCACGTCAACCAGCGTTCCGCCTGCTGCTGCGACCTGCTCCGCGATCACCTGGTTGTAGGCCTCCGTGGTGGCCCGCACCTGGGCGACTTCGGCCGCGGTCAGAACCTTGCTGGGCGAAACCGGATCCGGAAACTTTCCTGTCTTCGCAAGGTCGACATCGGCTTTGATATCGGCCAGGCCATACCAGTTCACCAGGTCTCCGGCAGAAATGTGTAGCAGCGCACTCGAAACCGCGACCGGCACACCGTAGGCCTCCTCCAGTTCCGTCAGGATCTCCGAGGCCTGCGTCATATACGGAATCTCCGTGACGTCCGGGATGTTCGCGACGAACAGGTGGGCGCTGGTGCCGGCCTTCAGCGTCGCCATCAGCTGGGTAAACTGGCTGCGGAAGGTCGCGACGGGGGTCATGGCGTTCGGGTCGCCCAACCCATCAGCGCACAGCGCGTCATTGTTGCCGATCCACAGATAGATCGTGGAGGGTTTCCGGGCGATTGCCTGCTGTACCTGCGTGCCGGTGGCGCCCGCGGGGTAGCCCAGCACGAGATTGGCCATGGTTTGCGTAGCGGTTGCGGGCTGCGCTCCCGGAGCTGTGCTTCCCGGAGCCGTGTTCAGGATGTCGGAAAGGAAGTAGCCGGGCACGGCCAGGTTGTCGGGCTGCTGTGACGGGTCGTCGCGACCAATGGAAGACCCGCTTGCCTGATCGAGTACGGGCGGCAGGCTGCCCTTAACCAGTTGGTACACAGCCGGCAGACCGGGAGACGCGATCAGCGGCAGCTTGAGTTGGAAGCCTGCCTGCCCGGCGACGAGCGAGGCCCAGCCGTTCGGCTGCTGCGCGTCGAGCAGGGAGCCGTTCTGGAAACCCGCGGAGATGGAGTCGCCCAGGACGACAACTTTCCTGAAGGGGTTCGCGGAGGCTGTCACGGCTTCCGGACGGGCGGCCGGTGTCGCGGGCCCGCTTACGGTGGTTGGCACGGGCGAAACGCCGCAGCCGCTCAGGGCTAAGGAGGCGGCGAAAAAAGCGGCCCCGCGAGCCACGCGGCGAACTACGCGGCGAACTACGCGGCCATCTGGGCGGGCAACGACGCGGGAGGAGACTTCGAAACCGGAAACCTGTCCAAACATGCCAATCCTTGCGAGACAAAGGGGAACTGCACGAAAGTAACATGCTTGGCTTGTTTTGCAACAAAAGTTATCTTGACATAGTCCGCGCCACGGCTATCTGGCTGTGTAATACGAGGGCCCCCCGCGAAAAGTGGCAGCCCGGGGCTGCCACTCTGGTCTGGAGGGTTCGTGCTCGACTAAAACTCGAAG
>CAXTSA010000254.1:0-4598 GCA_964246755.1 uncultured Acidobacteriaceae bacterium | reverse complement strand
CTTTAAAACTCCAATTTGAGGGAAACCTGCCCGGTACGGTTGCCGCCGAAGTCCGACCCGCGCGCCTGCGTGATCGTCCCAAACGCCGGGTTCGTCACGTCGAGCACCGGGTCGGCCAGGTTGGTATGGTTCAGCACATTGGTAAAGGTCCCCTCGGCCCGCAGGTGCAGCCGCTCTGTCAGCGTAAGCGTCTTGTTTACGCCTGACGACAGATTCACCGTACCCGGGCCGACGACACTGCCCACGGACTCGGTTCCGAACCGCCCGATAGGCGCTGACCCCACGCCCGGCGTGCAGCCGTTCTGCTGCTGCAGCGCAGCGAACCCGCCCCCCCCGGGGCAGGCAAACGCGGCCGTGTTGAACCACTGGTTGCGGCTCTGTGCGCTCGTGTTTCCCTTCGCGACCAGGTCGGGCCGCTGCCCCCGCGAAAACAGGCTGCCCGATCCAGTCCCGGACGGGTCAGAGGTTCCGGCCGGCAGAAACGGCGTCAGGAATGGACCCGTCTGCCAGACGAAGATGTTGCTCACCTGCCAGCCGCCCACCGCGGCATCGAGCGCTCGTGGCATGCTGCCGCCAAATCGCCTCCCCCGGCCAAGCGGGATATCCGTGAGCCCGGTCAGCAGCAGGCGATGGCGACGCGTGGCGCTGACATTGCCGTAGTCCAGCGCGCGATTGCCCGACCACGTGGCGTAGTATCCGCCTTGTTCGTCAGAAAACGACGCCGGGTTGATCCCAAAGGCGCCAAAGGTGCCCTGGTTGTCTGACAGGTTCTTCGCGAGCGTGTAGGCCCCGGTAAACGCGACGCCTCGCGCATATCGCCGGGTGAGCTCGGCCTGCAGCGAGTTATAGTCGGCGCCCGCCTCGGTGTTCCGGCTATTGATGGTTTGGAAGTTAGGGAAGGGGAACGCGGAGCGTGGCTGGTCGGCGGCCCGGGTGGTGGAGGAGAGCGGCAGGTCGTTGTAGTTCGGCTGCCACACCAGATGTTTGGTCTGGAGCCCGACGTAGGAAACCCGCGCCGCAAGCCCGCCGGCGAACTCGTGCTCGACCGAAAGCGCCGTTTGCAGCGAGTAGGGATCGTGCCAGTGGATATCGACAAGCGAGTTAAAGCTGCCGGAGCCGTACTGCGGAATGAGGGGGTTGCCCAGTCCCACGTTGGGGAACGCGAACGAGGGCGGTTGGCCGGGCGCCTGGGTGTTATTAAATATCTGCTCATTCGTCTGCAGCGTGCCGGCCAGTGCGTAGAATAGCGCGCCCGAGGTGGTGATGTTGTAGTAACCCGCACCCCCGCTCACCACCGTTTTGTCATTGCCGAGAGGCCGCCAGGCAAAGCCCAGCCGCGGCGCGAACCGCAGCTTGGGCGCAAAGCGCAGGCCGGACGGGATGCCCGCCTGCGAGCTTGAAAGCACCGGGGTGCAGGGGGAGCCATTGACGGTGCCTCCGGTAGCGGCCGGGTTGCTTACGCCGGCCGTGGGACAGGCGTTGAAGTTGGCCAGCTCCGGCGCCGAGAGCAGGTCAGCGTGGCCGGTGGGGTAAATCAAACGCCCGGAGCGGGGGACGCCAGGGTCGAAGTTACCCAGGTTGCCGTCTTCCGCGTAGAAAGGCGGATGATACTCGTAGCGCAGACCCATCGTGATATTCAGATCGGGCGTGGCGCGCCAGTTATCCTGCGCATAGAAGGCGTAAGCCTGCGAGCGGCCGCGATTATTGGTCACGATGTTATCGGTAATCGACTGGTACGGCACGCCGGTGAGAAAGTCGGCAAACTCCTGGCCGGTAAAGCGGCCGTCGAACAGAAACGATCCATAGTTATCCCCAGCCGTGGCGTCGAGCGGAGTATTTGCCTGCAGTGTCCGCACGTCCGCGCCGAAGCGTAGCGTGTGTGCGCCCTTCTGCCAGGTGATGTTATCGACATATTGGAACAGCCGCGATGACTCGCTGTAAGTGAGCCTGCCGTTACCCCCCGGGGTCTCAAGGGCGGTAAGGTGGTTGAACGCCAAATACGAAATTCCGTTGAACGGGTAATTAGGCCCGATGCCGTTCAGCCTGGCCGCATTTGTCACTCCGGCGCCGTCGAAGGGATTCGCCGCGCCGTCCTGCTCAAGCGTAAAGCCAAAGCGGAACTCGTTGGAGAGAGCAGGCGTAAACGTGTAATTGAAGGAGCTCGCGAAGATACGGTATTGGGTAGTGTCGTCGGAGGCCGGCAGGTTCAGCGCATTGGGCTGGGTCTGGGAAATGTTTTTCCAGGTGAAGCGTCCGTAGACAAACGCCTTGGAACCGAAGGCCTGGTCGCCGCGCACGTCAAACTGGTTTGAGCTGATGCTGTTATCTTTGAGCGCGCGATAGTTGTACCCCAGCCCGTTGAGCGCGGCCGCGACGGACTGCGTGTTGCCGATATTCGGGTCGGGGAAGAGCGCGAGGTACGGCTGCGCGCTCGCGTTGACAGCGGGCAGGGTCTGATTGGGGTACGCGCCGCCGGACAGGGGATTGGTGAGGGTCGCGACTTCCTGCGAAAAGTTCCCCTGCTTCATCGCGACCGTGGGGACCAGGTACTGCACGACGGTAGATTCGGGGAAGCGCAGCCCCTCATACGTCCCGAAAAAGAAAGTGCGGTCATGCCCGTTGTACAAGTGTGGGATCACCACTGGCCCGCCGACGGAACCGCCGAAATCATTGGCCACCTTATGCGGTTTGTTTGCCGCGTCGGTGCCGTAGGGAATCGCATCGAGGTCCTGGTTCTGGAAGTACCAGAAGGCCGACCCATGCAACACATTCGTGCCCTGCTTGGTCACGGTCGTGATCTCGCCCGGCTGGCCGAATTCGGCGTTGTTGTTCACGCCGTCGACCCGGATCTCCGCGATTGACTCGGCCGAAGGGAAGGCATCGGCCTGCACGTTGTTCGTGGTCAGGTTCTGCGCGGAGATGCCGTCGACCGTCGTTTCGGACTGCGATGGCAGACCACCCTGGATCGAATACTTGACGCTTGGACTGGGCGAGGCGGAAGCCGCGGGAGGGAACGAGGCCGAGTCGCGCTGCACGCCGGGCAGCGTTTGGATCACGGTCAACGGGCTTGTCGATCCGTTGCCGCGATAGTTGGCCGGCAGCGCCAGCACATCGGCCGGGCTGAGCGTATCGGCGATTGAGGAGTCTTCGGTATTGAGCGCGCCGGCGCCCGCGGCCGAAACGGTGACCTGCTGCTGCACGCTCGCCGGCTGCAGGTTGAGCTCGAGGCGAAGCTGCTGGCGCGCCGTGAGCGAGACGCCCTGCTCCCGGGCACCCGCGAAACCCTCGTGCGCCGCGGTGAGCGTGTAGGTGTCGGGCTCGAGATTGAGCACCGCGAAGGAGCCTGCGGCGTCGGTTTCCACCTGCTTGCTCGCATGCGTGAGCGTGCTGGTGACGGTAATTCGCGAGCCGGGCACAGCCGCGCCGCTCGCGTCGTGGACGACGCCGAAGATAGCGGCCTTGGTGGATTGGGCTTGGAGGGATAAAGCAGATAGGCAGGGGAGCAAAATCAGTGAGAGAAGAGCGTTCCGTGAGTGCTCTCCAGAGATGGAAACGTGCGAGCGAAGGGCCAGGTTGCGATCGTTTGCCATAAGGTCTCCACGATACGGCCAGCCGCCTGGTTTTGAACAACGAAGTGCGGCGCGTTTCACACATTCAAACCGGATATCGTTGACTCTCGCGCGTACGCTTCCAGAGCGCCGACGCCAGATTTCCTGCCGGCGATGGCGCCTGCTTGCCCTCTGCGGTGAGTGTTGCCGGAAGCATCCCGACCCTGCATTCTGATATAGACAATCAAGTGCCCTGTGTAGGAAAGTGCCCCTGGATGTTTGCGCTTCGTAAATCGCTGCGATCGAGCATGCTGTCTTGTACGCTGTTGCCGGGCTTCGCCGCGCTGTGGGCGCAGTCGGCTGGCGACCAGCAGGCGCAAAAAACGACAGAGGGTGCCCAGCAGACGGCGGGCGACGGTGTACAGACCGGAGCGCCCCAGGCCGCGATACTCGACGCGCAGCACCGGCCCATTACCGCCGGCGGGTTCGTCAAGAGCGGCCCTGTTGTGTTTGAGGATATCTCTGAGAAGTCGGGCCTTGCTCGTTGGCACCACACGATGGGCACGCCCGAGATGAATTTCATTGTCGAGAGCAATGGCTCCGGCGTGGGCCTGATCGACTACGACAATGACGGCTGGCTCGACATCTACCTGGTCAATGGCTCGAATTACGCGGCTGAGGCAGGCAAGGCACCCGCGCCGCACGCGGCCCTGTTCCACAACAATCACGATGGAACCTTCACCGATGTTGCAGCCAAGGCCGGCGTGACGAACGACCGGTGGGGTGTCGGAGCCGCTGTTGCCGATTACGATAACGATGGCTGGCCGGACATTTACGTCACGAGTATCGGCAGAAACCGGCTCTATCACAATAACCACAACGGCACGTTTACCGATGTGGCCGAGAAGGCCGGTGTAACGCTGGGGGGCTGGTCGGCGGGCGCGACCTGGGGCGACTATGACGGCGACGGGCATCTAGACCTGTTCGTGGGCGGCTACGTGCGCCAGAGCCGGGCGGACAACGCTGCGCAGGAGGCGCTCGGCGTAGCAG
>CAXTSA010000253.1:3982-4621 GCA_964246755.1 uncultured Acidobacteriaceae bacterium | reverse complement strand
GCGCCACTCGCAGAAAACTGGAGTACGCAAGCAGCAGCGGATCGATGCGGGGAGGCGGCGTGGGGGGCATTTTCACAGTATGGGAGTAAGTACAGTATGAGCGTAAATATCGATTGAAACGCGTCAAAAGGCGACCCGGGGGACGTAACAGAGTCGGCACCTGCCCTGTTTGCCCCCAGACTCTCGTTACACTCAAGGGTGAGCGCCTGCGCGAGACAAAGCGGGCAGCGGGGAGTGCGAAGATATGAGTGTTCTACATACAGCCAGGGTACGGGCTGAAGGTGGCCGTAGCGGTTCGATTACATCGTCAGACGGATTGCTGAACCTGAAGCTTGCCCAGCCCAAGGAGTTGGGCGGCGCCGGAGATGCCACCAACCCGGAGCAGCTTTTCGCGGCCGGCTATGCCGCTTGCTTCGAGAGCTCCATGCACTTTCTCGCGCAGCGGGACGGCCTGCAGTTGCAGGGCACGTCCGTGGACGCGACGGTAAGCCTGCGCTCGACCGAGGCAGGTCCCTTTGTGCTCGATGTAGCCCTCGCGGTCGAGCTGGGGGGCCTGTCCCAGGCCGATGCTGAAAAGCTGGTCGCCGACGCGCATGCGGTCTGCCCTTACTCGAATGCGGTGCGCGGCAATATTGACGT
>CAXTSA010000253.1:0-3966 GCA_964246755.1 uncultured Acidobacteriaceae bacterium | reverse complement strand
GAGCAAGACCAGTCCTGGGCCGAGGCCGTCCGAGCGACCCGGCCGCGTATCGCGGTGTTTGACTGTGACGGGACGCTCTGGATCCCGGACGCCGGCTTCGGCTTCATGCGGTGGTCGCTCGCAGGAGGCCTTGTCTCCCCGCGCGCCTGCGCATGGCTCCAAGCGCGCTACCGCGCCTATGAGGCGGGCGCCGTCGATGAAGCGACGATCTGCGGCGAAATGGTGGAGGTTTATGCGGGCCTCGAGGAAAGCGCCGTGCGGGAGGCGGCCGGCCGCTTTTTCTCGGAGCAGGTCGAGCCGCTGATCTTCCCTGAGATGGAGACGCTGGTGCGCGATCTCAGAGAGGCCGGCACGGAGATATGGGCCGTATCCTCCACGAATAACTGGGTCATTGAAGCCGGTCTCCTCCATCGCTTCGGCATTGGGCCAGCCCGCGTCCTGGCCGCGCGAGTCCGCATCATCGACGGAGTCGTCACGGATGAACTGCTCGCGGTGCCCACCGATGAGGCAAAAGCCTCCGCGCTTGAGGCAGTCGGGGTGAGCCGCCCGGACGCAGTCTTCGGCAACTCGGTCCATGACCTGGCCATGCTGCGGATAGCGTGCAATCCTTATCCTGTTAATCCGTCTGAAGCCCTGCTGCGGCATGCCGAGGCTGCCGGCTGGACGGTTTTCTGGCCGGAGGGCTCGCGGGCGGGCTCAGACGCGGAAAGCCCAGCGCGAAAGATTTGACCGGCGTTCTCTCCAGCTTCGGCCTCGGTTCCCGTAGCAACCCGGGCGCCGGTTCGGAGGGGAACTCCCGCGGGATGAATACAGGGATCGGTGAAGGAGTGGACCTTGCGAAGCTATTGTGAATCCAAGGCGCGTATGGACCCGGACGGCGGACTGAACGGCATAGAGAATGGGAAGCATCCCCGGCAGCGGCTGAACGAGCCATCGTCGGCCGGCAGCCGAGGGGAGGGCAAGAGTGTGCGCTTCGTTGTCGCGGCGCTGATCCTGCGCGGCGACCAGGTCCTGATCTGCCAGCGCCGAGGCGACCAGCCCATGGCGCATAAGTGGGAGTTCCCAGGCGGCAAGATGGAAGCCGGCGAAAGCCCGGAGCAGGCGCTCAAGCGCGAACTCGACGAAGAACTCAGCATCCATGCGGAAATCGGTGCTCGTGTCATCCGTTTGCGGCATACCTACCGCTCAGGCGGAGCCGTCGACCTGCAGTTTTTTGTAGTGCACCGGTTTGAAGGGGAGCTAACCAACAATATCTTCCAGCAGATGCACTGGTGCGAGTTGCGCAACCTGCCCGCCTATGATTTTCTGGCTGCCGATCGTGCCCTGATTCGGGATCTGGCTGCGGGAAAACTGCTTTAGCCCGCGGCTTCGCTTGACATCGTCTCCCCCACACACGAAACTGGCACGACACGGGAACTTGGAGTGCGGTGGCGACGCCGCTTCACTGGCGTCCTGGCGGGGAGAGCACATTGGGCGGAACCACCGGAAGCCGGATCACGCTGACGCTCGGGTCCTCGCTCGCCAGTGTGGACCGCGTGGAGCAAACTGCGGAACAGTTAACCGAGCAGGCCGGCATGGAAGAGGACGCGCGCTTTGGCGTGACCATGGCTGTGAGGGAAGCCGCGGCCAACGCCGTTTTTCACGGAAATCACGGCGACGAGAGCAAGAACATCACGGCCAGCTTTGAAAACACCGGTCGCTCGCTTATCTTCTGTATCGCCGACCAGGGCGAAGGGCTCGATCCGTCTGCGGTGCCCGACCCCCTGACCCCCGAAAACCTTCTCCGCGAGTCCGGCCGCGGCATCTTTCTGATCCGTTCGTTCATGGACGAGGTACATTTCAAGCAGCTCCATCCAGGAACGGAACTGACTCTTATCAAACACCTTACCGCTACCCCAGAAAAGCACGGAGGAACTACCCCATGAGCATGACGATTCACACACGCCAGGTAGATGGCGTAACGATTCTTGACCTGAGTGGCCGCATTGTGCTCGGCGAAGGTTCTGTGCAGTTGCGCGACTCGATCAAGGAGCTGGTCACCAAAGGTCAGAAGCACATCCTTCTGAACCTCGGGGACGTGAACTATATCGACAGCTCCGGTCTCGGCGAGCTGGTCAGCGCGTACACCACGGTGCGCAACGCGGGCGGTGAGCTTAAGCTGTTAAACCTGACCAAGAAGGTCCACGACCTGTTGCAGATCACCAAGCTTTACACGGTGTTCGACATCAAGGACGACGAAGCGTCGGCTGTTTCCGCTTTTACGGCCAAGTAACGAGTTGGAGCGTTTTGGGACGGTTCTTTGGTTGACTTTCCAGAGCGAAACGCATCCGGTTTAGGGGCGAAAGTGTGGTAGTCCTCGATGGTTGCGTCCCCTCAAGGGGGTTTGGACTACCGCTTTCGCGACAGCCGTAAGACAACAGCAAGGGCCGTCAGGCATCGCGAGTCAAGCGCGATTCTTACAACCACACGCACGAAGGATGTTTGTGCATCCATCGGTACATCTCCAGCATTGGAACCGGCGTAATCCCGTTCTCAGCGGGATTACGCCGGTCAGGCCGATGTTCCGGCCCACCCCCTTCCCGCTTCGCACAGTGCTGAAAGCGCCCTCACTCGAGCAACAATCCAGTCATCATCTATCCTGCGGACTGCGGACCGTTCATTTCCCACGCGCAAGTAGCGCAGTCACGATCGTTTCGCGCTCCCGGTCGAAGCTCAACGGCTCCGTAGCGTTCGGCTTCCCCGCTCGCCTGTACCAATAGCCTGCATTGGCCGCATCTCCCTCGCGCCGATGCAGGTACGCGTGCACCCATGCACCGTCCTGATCGTCGACGTCCTGCGCGATGGTGTGCGCGCGTCCCCAGTCGCCGCGCGCGTCCCACCACAGAGCCTGCACCAGCAGCGGCAGCTCCGCCGGCGGTTGCTCCTCGATCAGGGAACGCTCAAACTCCGTGAAATCCATATCAGGCTGGGATGCGAGAGGTGCACTTTTTGCGACAGCGGGTTCATAGGCTAGAAACGCGGACCAATTCCGTCGCACATTGCGGTATGATCACGAAAGAGGGTCCTCGGCGATGCTAGCGCTCAATCTACTCCCGGTCGGCCATGCCGCTGTGATTCAGGAGCTGGAGCTGCCTGAACCGGTCGAACACCACCTGATGCACATGGGTTTCTCGCCGGAGGCACGCGTCGTTGCTGTACGACGCGCACCCGCTGGCGACCCTACTGTTTACGCCATCGATGGCATGGAAATCGCCCTGCGGAGGGAAACGGCTCGCGGCATCCTGGTCAGGCCTTTGTCTGAGTCCTCCGAGAGCCACGGGCAGGCCCGCACTCCCCAAAATGCCCAGGTACACGCATGAGCTGTCACGCGACAGGCATTGTGGATCTTCCTACCACTCCGCGCATCGCCGGCCAGATACGGACGGTGGCACTGGTGGGACCGCCAAACTCCGGCAAATCCACGCTG
The DNA here is from genome assembly GCA_964246755.1 of uncultured Acidobacteriaceae bacterium. Taxonomy (GTDB): domain Bacteria; phylum Acidobacteriota; class Terriglobia; order Terriglobales; family Acidobacteriaceae; genus EB88. The sequence continues at coordinate 500 of CAXTSA010000253.1, read as the reverse complement.
TTCAATCGGCTTACCGGTCTGCGGCAAAAAGTGGCCAACTACCCAGGCGTAACGGTCGAGCAGCACTACGGCAAGCTCGCCGGCATCCAGCGCCCGGATCTCACAATCATCGACCTGCCCGGCATCTATTCACTCGACAGCTACTCCGAGGACGCCCGGGTCGCGGTGGACGTGCTCCGCGGTGAAATGCCCGGCTCGCCTCAGGTCGACGCGGTGCTGCTGGTACTCGACTCACTCCACCTGCAAAGGCAGTTGATGCTGGCCGCGCCGGTGCTCGCGCTCAAGCTGCCCACCCTGGTCCTGCTGAACATGAGCGACCTAATGGAGGTGCGCGGCGGCGCGGTCGACACGCTTGCGCTCGCGCAGGAACTCGGTGTCCCCGTCGCCAAGATCAGCGCCACCCGCGGCCTGGGCCTCGACGCGATCCCCCGCTTTCTCGGCCGGAAGGACGCCCCGCTGACCGGGCCTGCGCGCCGTGAGCTACCCGTAATGGGCAATGC
>CAXTSA010000252.1:0-4636 GCA_964246755.1 uncultured Acidobacteriaceae bacterium | reverse complement strand
ATCTACACCGACGCAAGCGACACGCTCACCCTGCCGCTGCCGGCCCTGCCAGGTTCGCACCAGATCGAGAATGCCGGCCTCGCGGTCGCCGCACTGCGCGTCGCCGGCCTCGCGGTCCCCGCCCAAGGCTGGGCCGGCCTCGCCGCGACAAGCTGGCCCGCGCGGTTGCAGCGTCTTGCCGGCGCGCTCGCCGCACCCCTGCCGCAAGACTGGGAACTATGGCTCGACGGCGGCCACAATCCAGGCGCTGCGGCCGTGCTGCGCGACATCCTCTCGGGATGGCAAGACCGCCCGGCGCATCTCGTCATCGGCATGAAGCAGAGCAAGGACGCCGCCGGCTTCCTTCGCTCATTGCTCGATCGCGCCGACAGCGTCCACGCCGTCGCCGAACCGGGCCAACATCTCGCCCTGCCCGTCGAAGCCATCGTGGCCGCCAGTAGTGGCCGCGCCATACCGGGTCCCACGGTGGCCGCCTCGCTCGCTGACATCGTCGCCCGCAACCCGCAACCAGGCCGCATCCTGATCTGCGGCAGCCTGTATCTTGCCGGCGAGGTGCTCAAGGCAGAGGGCTGGCAACCCGACTGATGCAGGCGGGATCGGGGATCAACATCGGGTGGAAAGCAGCAGCCCCCGCTAGGTTCTGTCACCTTCAACTTGAAACAGCGCCGCCTAGGGCGCATGATATGCCTGCAAACCAGGGCATCCGGTGAGGCATATGGTAGCGGTGGCACAGGCTGGTTTTCTCGATACCGTTATCGGCGTCGACGGTGTGGTGGAACCCGAGCGGCTTAGCGTTGTCCTTCATGTCACACGGACGGAGCTTGCTACGGCCTCCGGGCTGGCGCGGGATTGCGTGTCCAAGGCGGTCCGCTTGCGTGCGCCCGCTACCCAGGCGCGCCTGCGCGAGGTGATCGAGATCATCAATCGGATCCTGCCATGGTGCGGATCGGTTCAGCAGGCTTTCGCCTGGTATCGCTCGCAGCCCATTCCAGCTTTTGGCGATCAGACGGCGGAGGACCTTGTCAGGGCAGGTCGGGCGCGGCACGTCATGAGCTACCTGTCAGGAATCGCCCTCGGTGGATATGCGTGAGGCTCAAAGGGTCTGTCGATCGGGCACATAATCCTCGCTGGTCGTTCGCCCCTGATTCAGGAGAGGGCGCGGCAATCACCGGAGGTCGCTTCAACCGGATCGGCCTGCCAGCCCTCTACACGGCCTTTCGGTTCGAGACGGCATGGCTCGAAGCGCAGCAGGTGTTTCCCTTCAAGGTACAGCCGATGACGCTTTGCGCCTACGAGGTCGATTGCGAGGACATGCTCGACTTGACCGACGCCAGCACCATGGGCGCCAACAAGATCACGGCGGACGATCTTGCATGCCCATGGAAGGACCTGTCGACCCAGGGCCTGGAACCACCAAGTTGGACCATGAGCAACCGCCTGCTCGCCAGCGGGTGTGCTGGGATCATTGTTCCGAGCTTCGCCAGCGGTGCTACCCGCGAGGACATCAACGTAGTGTTCTGGATTTGGCAATCTTCGCCGCCACACCAGGTGCGCGTCATTGATGATTTCGCAAGGCTGCTCCGATCGGCGGCATCGTGGAGTTCCTGACCGTTCGGGTTGCTCTCCCTCGTTCCGCTGACCGTAATTGGCCGCAAGCGGCCACTCCGATCTGGAACAGGCGATGTCAAAAAGCGGGGGTCAGCCCACATTCGACCTGTTTTCGGAATTGCTAGCTAAGCCCCTCATGTTTCATCGCTTTCTGGACGGAAGGGAGCGTCATCATACGCTCGCGAAACGCGGTCAGTGGCGCGGGTGGCTCAACATTGACCTTCTTCGCCCAGAGCAGCATGACGAACAGGTAGAAATCGGCCACGCTGACGGCGGAGCCAAACAGGTAATCGCCTTTCATGGTGTCGGCCAGATAGCCCATACGCTTGCCGATCATCTCGCCGGCTTTCGCCTTGTCAGCATCGCTTGCTCCAGCAAAGAAGGGTTTGAAGCTCTTGTGAATTTCGGCCGAGATGAACGCAAGCGCTTCCAGCAGGTGCGTGTGCCCCAGCGGCCCGGACGGCACGAGTTTGCTGTCCTGACGCGCGATCCAGTCCAGGATTGCGACATTCTCGGTGAGCGTCTCACCGGAATCGAGCGTCAGCGCCGGCACGTAGCCTTTCGGATTGATCGTTGAGAAGTCGACGCCGGCTTCCGTGCGCTTGGTCTTGAGATCGACCTTCTCGTGGTCAAAGGACAGACCCGCCTCGTGCAGCGCGATATGGTCGGCCAGGCTGCAAGCACCCGGTGAGTAATAGAGTTTCATGATCGTCTCCTTTGGTTGGTGTTGTTCCAACGCTCAAAGGTCGGATCAGTCGCACGATCCCGCTGGGGTGCGCGATCGCGGCAGGCGGCGCGCTCAAGACCGGACAGATAGCAAGCACCACAGGGTCGGCGAGCCGAACCCATACCCGGAAGCTCGAACCATTGGCCGTAAGCAGAAGTTCCGCTTTGGGGTGACGTGGGTCAAAATCGGACAGTCAGCCGGGTCCCAGTGTCGTTCAGAAATCGCTCCGCGCCAGGCCTGGATCGCTACGCCTCACATCTTTAAGATCAATCCGTGTCACCTCATCCCGGGACCAAACACTCAGTGGCTTCAGGTTCATAACCTGAAGGTCACAGGTTAAAATCCTGTCCCCGCAACCGAATTTTCTTAACGATACCACCCCATTGGGAGACCGCCTCGGACACGCTGTCCGTAGGCGGCTGCCCGTTTGTCCGCATAGTGTCCGCTTCCGAAGAGGCGCGTCTATCGGCAAGTCGAGGTGAGCCGCCCATCAAACATCATCAAGGAAAACACGATACGAAAAGTTTAGTGCCTCCCACGCTTTGACGCCGCGATAGATCACGGACTCGCGGAACTCTTCTCGACCGTAAGCGAGGCGAATGCCAAGCTCGACTTCGCTTGCCCATGTATGAGCATCCCGGCGACTTCCTAATTCGTTCCTCAACGCTACCCCGAGAGCGCAGTTAAAATCGTGGCCGTTGGTCACTTGGTAGGGATCATGGACTTCCCGGCTCAGAGCATGGGCTATGTCCTCATTCAGGCTCCTTTGTTGTTGAGCATCAGTAATGACGCGCTTCGAGCAGACTTCAGCAACATATCTCGGAAGGTCTACCCCCAAGCCCACAAAACAGCTCGTTAGGGTGACGTCTTTCAGCTTGTGGCGAATGGTGCCCCTTCTGTTGAGCAAGCGAGCATATGAAACTGGCCTCAGGCCGTCGATGATTGCGGCGATGATGCTCTCCGTTGAGCCAAACGACTTGCATTTCATCACGTCGCCTACTTCCTTCAGATATCGCCCCACGACCTCTGGATGTGCCCAGTCGAGGTCCAGATCATGAGTTTCGGAATAGATTACGGCGTCGTGTAACCACAAACTGTCCGTTATACGATCAAAGTCGGCATCGACGATGGCCAACACACCTTCGAAACCCTCGTCGTCCAGAAGGTCGAGCGCCTTAAGCGCATTCTCCCGCCCATAGCTGTTGACCGCGGAACATGTGGCAGCGTTCACAAACTTGCTGAACCTCTTTACATCCGTGGCACCCTCGAGCAATAAAAAGGCGCCCTTATGCTTTTCCCTCTCCATACGCACTTCTTGAGCAATGTCAAATTCGTCAAGATGACGCGTGATTGACTTCATTGCCACGCTTCCGGGGCGAGGAAGCCGGTCTCGGGAGCGGATGCCTCATCTACATCGCCTAGCTCAACGACCAGGTTGGTCCATCGTCCCGTTAGCTGGGGAGAATGGGTCGCGAGTATTACGTCAAATCCCGTAAGCTCAATGATTTCCATCAAGTCGCCGATAAACTTCTTTTGCCAAGCCACATGTAGAGAAAGCTCTGGCTCGTCTATCAAAATTAGGGAATTCTGCTTTATCTCAAACAGCAGCGCGAAGAATAGAACAAGCTGATGCTGCTCACCAGAGGAAAGGCTTTCAATTGGTACGTTCCGGCCATGATAAGAGACTTCGATGCCCTGCTGCTTGGTTATTCGAACGTCTTTCGAGCCGAACCGCTCGTCTATAAGCTTTTTGAAGAGCTTGATTTTACTAAGGAGCTCAGACAGTGACGCAAGTTTTCGTTCGGTGTCTACGGTGTAGACGCTGAGGACGCGAGCGATTGCATCCTCAAGCCGGCCCTCTGGAAGAACGACCGGATCATCGGCCTCGGTATCAAGGATACCTGCCAGCATAAGCTCAAGACGCTTCTCGTCCAGTCCCGCGAGGCGCAACTTTAATTCTGAGGGGTTGAGGAGTCCCGGCGAGCTGATGACACGGCGAGGGAACGAGCGATCAAGCGACTGCGAAAGTGTGGCATAATTACTTAGTTGTTTTGATACAATCTCTTTTAGCTCATTCGCTTTTTGCGATATCGCCAGCTGGGAAGGAGTGCGGCGACTAGGACGATAATAGGGCGTCTCCTCCTCCTGAAGTACTAGGAGCCGTTGCGTTTCGATCAAGCGGCAATCAATCTGGTCGATTAACGACGAAATCGGTTCAGGTAACTTTTTATAGAAGCGATCGGTGAATGAGCGTGGAAGCTCCGTCTCATATGTCTCGATCAACTCCTGCCAATCGTAGAT
>CAXTSA010000251.1:0-4653 GCA_964246755.1 uncultured Acidobacteriaceae bacterium | reverse complement strand
CTAGGGAACCTCTGATTAAGTCTCGGCCTTGATAAGCAAGCCCTTTCTATTGAGTGCCGATGTTGACCCCTGACACCCTTAATCAGAGTTCCCCTAGAGCGTTCACCGGTGCCGCAAAGCCATAGATGAAATCGCTTCTAGGGCCTTACGTTACCGTCGTACATCCACCTCCATCACTCTCGCCGCGAACAGCCCGTCGCTGCGTCTAAGATAGGGAAGCGACCGGTTCCCGCCGGAACCGCGCGCTTGCTAATGAGGTTTTGACGTGATTCGATCAAACAGTTTTTCAGGATTTCGCCGAGTGGCGCGCCACGCCGGTTTACTGGCTTCTTTTTCCACGCTCACACTTGGGCTCGCCTTCGGCGCCCAGCTCAGCACGGATGCCCGCGGTTCCATCCCGAAGGACGTGCAGCAGCTGATCGTCGTCGACTACCGCGCGATGCAGAACTCCCAGGCCGCCATGGACCTCAAAGCGCGCGTGCTGCCGCCCGAGCTCAAGGATCTCGAAAAAGCCCTCGTCACCTCCGGCATCGACGACAACCACGACATCGAGGAGCTCGCCTTCGCCAGCTTCCATCTCAAGCCCGACGACGACAGCTCCCGGATCGTTGGCGTAGCCCAGGGCCAGTTCTCCGTGCCCGACATCCTGGCTGACTTCAAAAAGCGCAAGGTCAAGCCCCAGCTCCTGCGCACCAACAAGATGTACCCCATGACCGGTAGCGGCATGCTGGTGTGCTTCGTCAATCCCACGACCATGGTCTTCGGCTCTTCGGACGCAATCAAGTACGCGCTCAACGCGCGGGACGGTTTCGCGCCCTCCATGTTGGCCAACCAGCCCCTGATGCAGCAGATGGGCCTCGTCGACACCGAGCCGATCTGGAGCCTGCTCGACGGCAAGGGCACCCAGATGATGATGCGCAGCGTCATGGGCCAGGCCTCGCAACTCACCGACTACGAAAGCGTCCGCAAGCGGCTCATCAGCTCGCGCTACAGCATGAACTTCAACAACGGCGTCAAATTCAGCCTCGCCGTCGTCACCCCCGACACCTTCACCGCGGCCACCATGTCCAGCATGATGAACGCCGGCGCCATGTACGAGAAAATGAGCGGCACCGTCGTCGAAAAGCAGGCCATCGACAACACCGACATCTCCTCGAACGCCGGCACGCTCAACGTCAACTTCACCTCGTCCGACAGCCAGTTCGCGACGCTGCTGCACTCGTCACTCTTCCAGAGCGTGGTGCATTGAGGAGGAGTGAGGGGTGAAGGGTTGAGCGGTCGATCTGTGCCCAGTTCGCTCGATCCTTCTTAGGCCCTGCGTGAAGGGTTGAGGGTAAAAGGGCAAACAACCGCTCTTTCACCGTCCGTTTTACTTTCCACCCTACATACTCGGCTTGCGCTCCAGAATGCGCGCCGTCAGCACTACCCCGCTCTCGTTGTTGTGCAGCGTCATCGGGAACGCGAGCACATTCCACACCCACTCCTCGCCCTTGCGCGGCAGGTTCATCAACCCGCGATACGTCCGATCGATATACGTCTCGCGTGTGGTAGCCACCGTTGCAACGATTTCGCGCCAGTCCGGCGCCAGCTCCGGCATCTCGTAAAACATGTTCCGCCCGCGGAACCAGTCGCGCGGCCGCTCCAGCAGGCGCGCGCACGTCTCGTTCACAAACTGCCAGTTCCCGCGCCCGTCCAGCACCTCCAGCACCACGTCATCGCCCATCGCCATGTTGATCCGCGAGTAGAAAAAGTCGCGCGCGTCCACCATCACCGGCTTGCCCTGGCGCTTCGCCCGGAACGACCGCAGCGCCGCTACCAGGTCCTCCACCGAGCTGTACCCCTTCAGCAGGTGCATGTCCTCCGGCCCGCCGAAACGCCGCTCCAGCGTCGCCGATAAAATAATGATCGGCACCTCCGGACGCACTTCGCGCAGCCTCGCCGCCACCTCGGTGCCAAACTGCCCCGCGCCCAGGTGGTAATCGAGTACCGCGATGTCGATCGAGTCGATCAGCGTAAGCGCCTCCTCCACCGTCGAGGCCGTCTCCGTCTCGTATCCATGCTTGTGCAGGATCGTCGCGCGCAGCAGCAGGTTTTCCACCTGGTCGTCGAGCAGCAGCACACGGATCGGCGGTTCGTCAGAGGCGGCCTGCAGGTCGACCAGCTCCTGCTCGGGTGGTTGGTCTGTCGGTTCGGACATGAGCAGGGTAGATGCGTCCGCGCCTCACTTCCGATGCAAACTTTCTTCCCCGCCGCCCCCTTCGGCTAAGAGCCGTTCCAGTCTGCCCAGCCGTCGCAGCATCTCCGGCAACCGCGCAAACACGGCCGAAGCCCGCAGCCACTGCCGGTTCGCGATTGCCGGATACCCGCTGACCGTCTCCCGCGGCCCCACGTCCGCCGGTATCCCGGTTTGCGCGGTCGCGATCGCGCCGTCGCCGACCGTCAGGTGCCCGGCCACGCCCACCTGCCCCGCCAGGATCACATCCTTCCCAATGCGGCTCGACCCGGCAAGCCCCACCTGCGAGCAGAGCAGTGTGCGCTCGCCGACCGATGACCCGTGGCCCACCTGCACCAGGTTGTCGATCTTCGTCCCATCGGCAACCGTGGTCTCCCCAATGCTCGCCCGGTCCACACAGCTGTTGGCCTGGATTTCCACCCAGTCGCCCAGCACCACCCGGCCGCTCTGCGGAATCTTGTGCCAGTCGCCCCGCTCGTCCCTGGCAAAGCCAAACCCGTCCGAGCCGACGACCGCGCCGTTTCCCAGCGTCACGTGGTCGCCAAGCATCGAGCCCTCGCGCACCACCGCATGCGCATGCGCGAAAAAATGCGCGCCCACCTGCACGTCGGGATAGAGCACGGCATGCGCCAGCATCACGCTTCCGGCGCCCACCCGCACCCCCGGACCGATCACCACATACGGCCCTATGTGCGCGTCCGGGGCAATCTCGGCCGAGGCATCGACGATCGCCGTCGGGTGTATGCCGGCATCGTACCGCGGTGCCTTGTAGAACAGCCCCACAGCTTTCGCAAACGCCAGGTAAGGATTGCGGATTCGCAACGTAGCAACCGGCAGCGCGGGACCGTCCGGCTCGATCAGCACAGCGCCGGCTCGCGTGCGCTGGGCCACGGCGGCGTAGCGCGGGTTGTCCAGGAAACTGACCTCGTGCCCCCCCGCGCTCTCGAGCCCGGCCACCCCGGTGATCTCGACCTGCTCCAAAGGCACGCCCCCTTCGGTGCCCCCGCGCAGCTCCGCGCCCAGTGCTTCGGCCAGCTCCCCAAGCCTCATGGCGACATTCTAGTCTGCTGCGTCACTGTCGTTTCCATCTCCAGGCTCCGGTGCAATCCCCAGCCTCTATTCCCCTACGCTGCGGCTTTTCTCCTCCATCCACCCTGACGAGAGTCCCGCCAATCTGTTAGCATCGCATTTTGTCTCCGCACGTCCGGCCGCGCAACCTGCTCAGAGCAGGCAGTTCCTTGGGGGAAACGGCTCGGCACCTCCGGGGAAATCTCACGTGATCCGTCTGGAAGCATGCCCGAATATACGTACCTGCTCGAAACCCGCCTCAGCGCCGCCCAGCAAAACGCCCTAACGCAGGTCCGCGATGCGGCTCGGGAAGCCGGCATGACGGCGTTCCTCGCCGGCGGAGCCATCCGCGACCTCACCACAGGCTCTTCCGTCCGCGATCTCGACTTCGCGATCCAGGGAAACGCCCTCCAGCTCCAGGCCGCCATTGAAGCCCGCGGCGGCGTGCTCTGGGGCCGGAATGAAGCCTCCCGCACTCTGTTTTTCTGGTTCGGCGGCTCCGTGCGGGTCGAAGTCGCAAGCACCCGGGCCGAAACCTTTCCCAAGCCGGGGCAGCCGGTCTACCACTGGGCCGGCATCGTCGACGACCTGCACCGGCGCGACTTCACCGCCAATGCCATGGCCCTCTCGCTCAACGATGGCTCCTACGGCCTCCTGCTCGACCCTCTCAACGGAGTGGCCGACATCGAGGCGCGGCAGCTTCGCCTGGTCAGCAACTACGGCTTCCTCGAAGACCCGTCCAGGCTGCTGCGGGCCGTGCGCCTGCGCCAGCGCCTCGGCTGGACCCTTGAAGAGCGCACCGCCACCCGCTACGACAATGCCCGGGAAGCGGACAACTTCGATGCGATCTCGCCCTTCCTGCGCGGCTACGAGCTCGAGGAGATCGCCGCCGAAGAAGAAGCGCTCGCAGTCCTCAAGGCGCTCGAAGCCGAGGGCTGGATGCGCAAACTGCTGCCTTCCGGGGACTCGTCGGCTTGGACCAGCGCCCACGTGGATACGGCGGCGTTCGACGACCTGCACCGCAACCGAATCCAGTTGCTCATGCAGGGTATTGCGCCCGACCTCACCGCGGCCCACCTGGAGGTGCTCACCGCGAAGATTAGCGCGGAGGCGCGGGACAGCCTCAAGGCGTCGATGATCCGGCCGGGGCTGCGCGCGCAGTGGGAAAACCTGGACACCGCCGCGAAGGACTTTGCCAAGCTCTTGACCGGCAAGGAAGCCGCGACGCCATCGGCCACCTGGAAGCTGTTCCACACGCACCCCGCGGAGTCCATCCTGTGGCTCGCGCATACACGCCGCACACCCGCGGTCGAGGCGAAGTTCAAGAACCTGTTCACCGTCTGGCCGGAAGC
>CAXTSA010000250.1:3041-4681 GCA_964246755.1 uncultured Acidobacteriaceae bacterium | reverse complement strand
CCCTTTAGGAAAGGAGGGTCTATGAAGTTCAGCATTGTCCGCCTACACAGCCGTCTGGTCTTGGCCACCCTGGCAGGAACGACTCTGTTCGGGGTTGGCCTGCATCATTGGCCTTCCGTCCTTTCGTGGGCGGGCGATGTTTCTCTCGATGTTGTCGGCCACCTCACCAGCAGGCTCCACGATCTCACCCTGGACCCGCTCGTTCCGACGTACCCGCAGTGCTTCTCAACGTTCTGATCGGAGTTTCTATGCAGATCAAGTTCACAAAGCGGCGCAAGTGGCTCCTCGGAGGCAGCCTCCTGCTGCTCACCGCAACGCCCAGCTTTGCGCTCTTCGGGATCGGCGACATCGTCTTCGACCCGACCAGCTACGCCAGTCTTGTCTCGCAGCTGACGACGCTGCAGACGCAGTACACGATGCTGAAGAACAACATCACCCACTTCTCCGTCAAGCAGCAGTGGCAGGTCGCGCTTCACCAATTGGAGAACCTTAACATCGCAAGCATGTTCGGGGAAACGGCTGGGATGAAGATCGCCCTCAGTTCGAACTCGCCCTCCATGTCCGTCACAGGCTGGAAGACGGCTACGTTGCCGATGTCACCCGGAATGTCTGCCTACCTTCAAAGCCAGCCTGTAGCCGGGGCACAGCGGGCGGCGCTTGCGATGATCGAGACTTCAGATGGCATTTCACCAGACTGCCTGACGGCCATCGGCCAGTACCGGTCAGCCCGGAGTCAGAACGCTGCGGCTAACGGTTCGCTTGCAGCCCAACAGCTTGACTCCAGCAGCTCAACCAACACCGAAGTCGAGCAGCTCAACCTTCTGAATGCTGCGGCTGCTCAACAGATGGCTGAAGCGCAATCGCAGGGGCTGCTGCAAACGTGCCTTGCCTCACAGATGACGGTGGCCAACATGCAACAGCGAAACGCAGCTGTGGCTGACCTCAACACAGCCGCCTTCGTGCAGGCACAACGCCAGACAAATAACGTGAACGCAGCCAACGAGAGCAACACCTGGGCGACCTACCTGCCCTAGCGGAGATGCCATGCTGAAGCTCCTAAACACGAAGTTGCTCATTGCCATACTTGCGGTGCTGGCTACGATCGCCAGCGCCGTTCTTTACCAACGCCATGAGGCGGCGAAAGCCGCAGCCATTCTGCTACAGCAGCAGCGAGACGCCGAACGCCAGAGGCAGGAGGACGAGGCATTCCGGAAGCGTGTCGAGGACGAGAAGAGACGGCACAGCCACGCTGCCGGCAACGAAGGCAAGACCTGGCGCAATTACATCCCCTAACCCTAAGCGAGATCAATATGGATTGGCTCTATCAGTTCACGAACAACCTGACCAACCTGACGACCCAGAACGGCGGCGCGCTCACGCAGCTAGGCCTTACGGAACTGAGCGCCATCGCGCTGTTCTCGCTGATCAGCATGGTCATCAACTGGAACACCAGCGGGATGACGCTGCGCTTCCACACGCAGCCGGTACGAGCCGGTGACCTGACCAACTTTCTGTTGAAGCTGATCGTGTGCTGTCTACTGGAGAACTACTGGGTCAATCCGTTTCCAGGAGCGAGCTTCGGCATCAATCACTCCTTCTCGTACATCGCCCAGGCAATGGTCGCCGCCTTCGACCAACAC
>CAXTSA010000250.1:0-3031 GCA_964246755.1 uncultured Acidobacteriaceae bacterium | reverse complement strand
CAATTGCTACAGCTGTTGAAGACCGCCGGTGACGGAACGGCGATGCCGTCTCTTACCGCCCCGGTCCAAATCCTCTGCTACGTCCTCGTCCAGATTCTGCTCGGACTGGCCTCCGCGATCCTCTTCGTCATCAACTGCAGCGCGTTCATCCTGTATGGCGTCACCGCCCTATTCGGCCCGATCTTCATACCTCTCCTCATGACTCAGAACTTCAAGGCCAAGTTCTTCCATTTCTTTGACGTGCTGATCAGCTTCGCCATGATCCGAGCCGTCGCCGCAGCCTTCATCTACGTCTGGGCTGGCTTCCTGAACGGCTTCATTCAGCAGACCTTTAACGGCGACTATTCCATGGAGATGTGGCTCGCAAACCTCATTCCATGCACGATGGTGTTCATCGCGTTCATCGTAAATATGCTCTTCATTCCGAGCATGACGCAGGCCATCTTCGGCGGCGCGGCAGGCCTAGTATCCGCTGCTCCGAGTGCGGTAAGGGGGTGGGGCGATGCTGCTCGCGAAAGGCGCAGCTGGAGGTGCTTGATGAAGACATGGTTCTGGCTGGCAGTTCTCCCGAACGGTCGACTTCGCTGGCCAAAATGGCTCAAGACTCTGTTGGCTCTCTTCCTGCTAGGGTGCTTGGTTGCTGGTGTGATCTACACAGTTGTTGTTCTTAATGTCGTAAGAGAAAGGAGCATCTCTCGCCATGTCCACTCACACAGCACACATTGAGCGTTCGTTGACGCCTGATCAGAGGCTTCTGACGGACCAGATCGGCAACGAGGTCTACTCCTCGCATTACGCCGAACGGAAAACTTACCGCTTCGTGATCGGGTGCGGCACCGTTCTCCTCTTCGGTTCGCTGTGGATGAACTTTTCTCTCGCACACCGTCCCATTGCGAACCGCTACATTCGCATCGACGAGATGGGAAGGGCTCAGGCTATCCAGTACACAGATCTCAGTTACAGCCCGCGTGAGGGAGAAGTGCGAACGTACCTGACGGATTGGGCCAACTACCGGTACACGATCAGCCGCGACACGATCGCCAAAAAGTACCCGCTGAACTACTACTTTATGGCTCAGCCAGTCGCCTCGAAGCTGATGCTCGAAGACAACACCAATCATCTTGTCTCCCAGGTCGCAGCCGGTCAGGTCGAACAGAGCGACGACGAGGTGAAGAACGTGACCATCACGTCGATGTCCCAGGAGACCTTGCAAGGCGCAGAGATGGCCCGCGGCACGGCTCTCCTTGCCTTGGACAAGCTCTACTCTGCCCAGAACTCCCGCGAGCCTCGCACGGAGCACTGGCTGCTCTCCGTGACGTACTACCTGAATCCAAAACAGGTGTCCGACCAGGCGCGCATCTTCCCCCAGTTCGAGACGATCAATCCGCTCGGCTTGACGATCACGGAGTTCCACGAAAACCGTGTCTCAGTCGATCCGCTTACGCCTACAAACGCGACGCAAAGCACGGTTCTACCGCCCGCGCCTCCGGCTAGAGGTGCGCGATGAGCTTCCATCTGATTCTCCCTTTCTTCCCAGAAGAGCTGCGCGGGCTTCTGCTCGATCCAAGCATCTCCGATCTGATGATCAACGGTGCCACCGGCGTGTACGCCGATAAGGGCGGCGTCGTGCAACACATCCCGCTCTCGACGCCTTACACCAACGAACGGCTCACCGCAGCTATTGAGCGTGTCGCCCGCATCCTCGGCCAGGACCTAACAAGCCTGAATCCGATCCTGAATACGCGCTTGCCGGACGGCTCGCGCGTGGCCGTGGTCGGAGCGCCTTCCTCTATCAATGGACCGACGCTCACCATCCGCAAGTTCAACCGCTGGTATACGTCGGATGAGCTGGTGGCATCGGGCAGCATTCCGGCTGACGTTCGCGACACGATTGTGTTGCTCATGCTCACCAAGAAGAACGGCCTCATCTCGGGCGGGACCGGTTCTGGAAAGACCACCCTTATGAAGGCCATCCTTGACCACGTTCCAGCCAACGAACGTCTCGTCATCATCGAGCAACCAGCCGAGCTGAAAATCTCGCATCCGAACGCGGTTCGCTGGGAGGCAGTGGAGGAGATTCCCGGCCAGGTAGCAATCACGCCGAGCGAGCTTGTAGCCGCTGCTCTCCGCCACCGTCCCGACCGCATCATTATGGGGGAAATCCGCAATGAGTGCGGCTACGACCTGCTGCAAGCGATGAACACCGGGCATGGCGGAACATTGTCCACCATCCACGCGAAGTCCGCGTGGGACGCGCTAAATCGTCTCTCCAATCTTGCACTGAGTGCCAGACCTAATCTCAATCACGGGTTCATGCGGTCGGAGACTGCGGAGGCCATCGACTTCGTGTTGCATTGCGAGCGCGACCAGACAGGCCGGCGGCGCGTCCGGGAGTTGATTACCGTCAGCGGTTATGACCATGCGGACCAACGCTTCCAGACCGAGGAAATCTACCGCGCTCCTCCGAGCTAAGCCCGGCTCACCAGCTAGAGAACCGAACCGAAATCCGAGGTCTTCCCGATGCACCCACATGCTGTTTATCCGGCTGCACAGCCACACCTGTCCCTGAGCATCTTCAGCGTGTCGGCAGCGAGCCGCGAAGAGCGCAACGGCAGTGGCGAGAAGCCGTCCTTTTCTGGAGCCATTGCCAGCAGTGTGCGCTGCGGTCGGCGTGGACTTCCGATACCGAGAAGCAACGGGGTGACACGGTCCAGTGTATTCCCATCCGCCTCGTATCCCGTCCTCTGCTCGGTCACGGCTTCGGGGCCAAACCGGCGCCCTGCGGTACGGCGTCGTTCTGCTTCGGCTACGCCTCCCCTGCGGGGTCACGGTTCCTCCCAAAAGAAGTTTGAAAACCGCGGCAAAAAGCGCCGCACAAACTTCTTTCGGGTCCCTCCCAGAAAGCACTCCTTGGCACTTGGGAGCCGGGCCCACTCGCTCACGTTGTGAATGTGACCCGAGCAGGATACGGGAAATCAACGAAACGGAGATCACCACCATGTACCAGAACAAAGTCACCCTCATCGGCTTC
>CAXTSA010000249.1:3543-4692 GCA_964246755.1 uncultured Acidobacteriaceae bacterium | reverse complement strand
ACCTAGAGTGTGGCATCGTTTGCGATGCGAAGTCCGGGGTGTCCGGCGCGGGCAAGGAGCCGACCGCGAAGACGCACTTTATGTACGCGGCGAATAATTTTTCGGCGTACGGGCTGTGGACGCACCGGCACACGGGCGAGCTGCGCGAACAGCTTGGGCTCGGCGACGAGCAGATCGTGTTCACGCCGCACCTGCTGCCGATTCCGCGCGGCATTCTGGCGACCGTGTATGTCCGGTTTAAGCAGCCGATGACGGCCGAAGCAGCGGAGGCGTGCTTTGAAGTGTTTTACGCCGGGAGAAAGTTGATCCGGCTTTTCCACGCGCCCGAGCTGCCGCAGATCGGCTACGTGGAGCGAACAAACTTTTGCGACCTGGGCATCTCGGTGGCTGCCGATGGACGACGCGCCATCATTGTCTCGTGCCTGGACAACCTGCTGAAGGGCGCCGCAAGCCAGGCCGTGCAGAACTGGAATCTGATGTGCGGGTGGGACGAAACGGAAGGCCTGCTGTGAAGGGCGCGGAGGGTCTGCTATGAGATACATCGTGAAGCTGGGCGGCGCGACGCTTGAAGATGCGGGGCTGCTGCGCAGCTCGGCCCGCGCGATTGCGGAGTTGCAACGCGCCGGCATCGAGGTTGCCGTGGTGCATGGCGGGGGGCTGCAGCTGACCCGGACGCTGAAGCAGCTTGGCAAGGTGAGCGAGTTTGTGGGCGGGCTTCGCATCACCGATGCCGAAACGCGCGACACCGCGCTGATGGTGCTGGGAGGCGCGGTGAACAAAGCGCTGGTGGCGGCGCTGGCGGCACAGGCGGTGCCTGCGATGGGCTTGTCGGGCGGCGACGGGATGGTGTTTCGTGCGAGGAAAAAACGCAGTGCGCCTGATCTCGGTTTCGTGGGTGAGATCGCTTCGGCCGACCCGCGCTGGCTCCATGCGATCTGGAAGATGGGAGGCGTGCCTGTGATTTCGAGCATCGCGCTGGGCTTTGACGGCGAGTATTACAACGTGAACGCTGACGAAATGGCGGCGGCCTGCGCGGCGGCCTGCCGGGCGGACGCGCTGGTTTTTTTAACCGACGTGCCCGGGGTGCGCGGCGCCGATGGCGCGGTGATGCGCTTGCTCTCGACGGAACAGATAGCAGTGCTGGCCCGC
>CAXTSA010000249.1:0-3533 GCA_964246755.1 uncultured Acidobacteriaceae bacterium | reverse complement strand
GATTACGGGAGGCATGCTGCCGAAGCTCCACGCCTGCCGCGAGGCGCTGGCGCAGGGAGTCAAGCGGGTTAGGATTCTGCCGGCGGAGCGCGCGTCGCTGCTGCCGGAACTGTGCTCGGCGCGGATCCCGGACGGGACGGAAGTGCTGGTCGCGTAAAATCCGCGTCTCAAAAATCGAGACGTAGAACGCCGATTTCTTTCGAAAAACGGCTTACCCTACACACGCTTTGGACCTCTAACCAGGGAGAGCGCTGGAGAAACAATGAAGCTCGAAGAACTGCAGGCAGCGGAAAGAAGGCTTTTGCTGCCGACCTACGAACGCAACCCGCTGCTGGTGACCGGCGGCGAGGGCGTGTATCTCCAGACCGAAGACGGTACGCGGTATCTGGACCTGCTGAGCGGCATCGGCGTGATCGCGCTGGGGTATGCGCACCCGGTGATCGAGCAGGCTCTGCGCAAAGGCGCTGGGTTGCCGATTCACACCTCGAACTTGTTCTTCCATGAGGGCCAGGCCGAGCTCGCGCTGCGGCTGACCGAAGCCAGCAGGCTCGATCGCGCATTTTTCTGCAACAGCGGCACCGAGGCATGGGAGGCGGCGCTGAAACTGGCGCGCGCTTATAGCAGCATGCGGCGGGGCGAGAAGGAACAGCTGGGTACGCGCTTTCTTGCCCTCGAGGGTTCGTTTCACGGGCGCACCATGGGCTCGGTCGCGACCACGCATAAGGAGAAATATCGCGAGCCGTTCGCGCCCGTCATGCCGGAGGTTGACTTCATCCCCTTCAATGACGTCGCGGCGCTGGAGGCAGTCTGGTCTAACGAGTATTGCGCGCTGCTGGTCGAGACGATCCAGGGCGAGGGCGGAATTCGGCCGGTGTCGCAGGAGTTCATGGACAGGGCACGGGCTGTAACCGAGCGCACCGGCGCGCTGCTGGTCGTGGACGAGATCCAGGCCGGCTTCGGCCGCACCGGGAAATGGTTCGCGTTTCAGCACTACGGGGTCGCGCCGGACATCACCACGGTCGCCAAACCGCTCGCGGGCGGCCTGCCGTTGGGCGCGATGCTGTGCACGGAAGAAGTGTCGCGCGCGATGCACCCGGGGCTGCACGGAACCACATTCGGAGGCGGCCCGCTGGCCTGCGGGGTTGCGGTTGCGGTGTTCGACGAGATCAAACGCGCGGAACTGCTGGAGCATGTTGAGGAGGTCGGTACGTATTTCCATCGGCAACTGCTGGAGTTACAGAAGCGGCACGCGATCATCGCGGAGGTGCGCGGCATGGGGCTGATGCTCGCGATCGAGTTGAACGATGCCCAACATGCGAACGCAGCGCTTGCGCGGATGATGCACACGCACCACATCCTGCTCAACCGCACCAGCGAGACGGTTCTGCGTTTTCTGCCCGCCTACATTCTTGAAAACGAGCACGTGGATGCGGCGATTGAGGCGCTCGACGAAACGCTTTCCGGCATAGGCGAGCAGCAGCTTGCAGCTGCGGCGCACACGGGAGGAAAGATTGGCGACTAACATTTTTGCGGAAACGCCAGTGGCTGCTCATGAGAAAACATTTGCCGCGGCGCAGGAGTCGCTGGCCGGACGCGACCTGTGCTCGATCGCGGACCTGTCGACCGATGAGGTTGCGGCGATTCTCGCGCTGGCGCATCGCGTCAAGGCGCAGCCTGGAGCATTCCGGCATGCGCTCGACGCGCAGCAGATGGTGATGTTTTTCGAGAAGGCATCGCTGCGCACGCGCCTGACTTTCGAGGCGGCGATGAATACTACCGGCGGCTCGGCGATGTTTGTCGACCAGACGCAGTCTCCGCTTGGCGAGCGCGAATCGCTCGCCGATATGGCGCGCAATGTGGAGCGCTGGGTGCAGGCGATCGTGCTGCGCACCTACGCGCACGAGACGATCACGGAGATGGCGCAGTATGCGACCTGCCCGGTCATCAACGCGCTTAGCGATCACGAGCATCCGTGCCAGGCCCTGGCCGACTTCATGACAGTCGAGGAGCGCTTTGGCTCGGCGCGCGGCGTGCGCTTCGCCTACGTGGGCGACGGCAACAACGTATGCCACTCGCTGATGCTGCTGGCCGCGCAACTGGGCGCGCACTGCACGGTAGGGACGCCCAAGAACTACGCTCCCAAGGCAGAGGTGGTGGCGCAAACGCGGGCGATTGGAAACGCGACGGGCGCGGAAATCACGCTGATGCAGGATGCGGTTGCGGCCGTCGATGGCGCGGACGCGGTGTACACGGATGTGGTGACCAGCATGGGCTTTGAGCATGAGGCGACCAAGCGCGCGCCGATCTTCAAGCCCTACCAGGTGAACGAGGCGCTGATGGCGCACGCGAAGCCGAACGCGGCATTTATGCACTGCCTGCCGGCGCACCGCAATGCCGAGGTGACGGACGCGGTCTTCGATGGGCCGAACTCAGTGGTGTTCGAGCAGGCGGAGAACCGCATGCACGTGCAAAAGGCGCTGCTGCTGTTACTGCTCGGCGCAAAACTACCGGTATAACGAAGGAAAAACAGGAGAAGCAATGGCAAACGACAAGGTAGTGCTGGCGTACTCGGGCGGACTGGACACCTCAATTATTATTCCGTGGCTGAATGAGAATTACGGGCTGGACGTGATCGCGATGGTGGCGGACGTGGGCCAGGGTGAGGACATCGACGCGGTGGTTGCGAAGGCTTACGCGACCGGTGCGAAGAAAGTCGTTGTGCACGACTTGCGAGAGGAGTTTGTGCGCGATTACATCACGCCGACCGTACAGGCGGGGGCGTTGTACGAGGGCAAGTATCTGCTCGGGACATCGATCGCGCGGCCGGTCATCGCGAAGGCGCAGGTGGAGACCGCGCTCCAAGAAGGCGCGGCGGCGGTGGCGCACGGGTGCACCGGCAAGGGCAACGACCAGGTGCGATTTGAGCACGCCTATCAGGCGCTGGCGCCGGAGCTGAAGGTGATTGCGCCGTGGCGCGAGTGGGAGCTGCGCTCGCGCGAGGACTGCCTGGACTACGCCGAGGCGCATGATATTCCGGTGTCGGCAAGCCGAGTGAAGATCCACTCGCGCGACCGCAATCTGTGGCACGTGAGTCATGAAGGCGGCGAGCTGGAAGACGCGAACAACGCTCCGTTCGCAACGACGTGGACGATGACGCGCAGCCCGCAGGAAGCGCCCGACCAGGAAGAAACCGTGACGATCGGCTTCCGCAAAGGCGTGCCCGTGTCGGTTGGGGGCCAGACGCTGGAGCCGGTGCAGTTGGTGGAGCTGCTGAATGAGATCGGCGCTCGGAATGCGATCGGGCGCATCGACCTGGTGGAGAACCGGTTCGTTGGCATCAAGAGCCGGGGGTGCTATGAGACGCCGGGCGGGACGTTGATTGTTGCCGCGCACGCGGAGCTCGAAGCGCTGTGCCTGGAGCGCGACGTGAAGCACTACAAGGAGCACATCGGGCTGCGCTATGCGGACCTGGTTTATAACGGGCTGTGGTTTACGCCGCTGCGCGAGGCTCTGGACGCGTTTGTGGCGAAGAC
>CAXTSA010000248.1:0-4693 GCA_964246755.1 uncultured Acidobacteriaceae bacterium | reverse complement strand
GCCTTGGCCGACCGGCTCGAGGGCGCGATGGCCAGCCCGTTTGAGCGCGCGGTTTCGCTGCTGGTTCAGTGTGGAGACGCGCGCGGACGCGTGGTGGTCACGGGCATGGGCAAGAGCGGGATCATCGCGCAGAAGATCGCGGCGACGCTCTCCTCGACGGGCAGCCCGGCGCTGTTTCTGCACCCGGCCGAGGCGGTCCATGGCGATATCGGCATGCTGGCTCGGGGCGACGTGGTGGTGGCACTCTCGGCGAGCGGCGAAACGGAAGAGCTGCTGCGCTTGCTGGCGACGATCAAACGCGTGGGCGATGCGCTGATCACCTTTTGCTGCGACGCGGGCTCGAGGCTGGCGCGGGCCAGCGATGTGGCTCTCGATTGCAGCGTCGAGAGCGAGGCTTGTGGATTAGGATTGGCGCCGACCGCCTCCACGACAACAATGCTGGCGCTTGGCGATGCGCTGGCGATAGCCGTGTCGCTGCGAAAGGGCTTTCGCGCCGAGGACTTCGCCCGCCTGCACCCGGGCGGCCGGCTGGGCAAGCAGCTGGCTCCTGTGCGCGAGCTGATGCACACGGGCGAGCGTATACCGCTGGTGCGGGTGAACACGCCCATGGGCGAGGTCATGGACGAGATGACGCGCAAGGGCCTGGGTCTCACGGTGGTGCTCGACGAAGCCGGGCGACTGGCCGGAGTTGTCAGCGACGGCGACCTGCGACGGCTGCTGGTGGCGCATGGGGGCCAGGCGCTTGGATTTTCAGCAGGCGAGGTGATGCACCGCGAGCCGCACACCATCGGGGCGGAGGAGCTGGCCGCCCGCGCGCTGGCGCAAATGGAAGCGCACCGGATTACGTCGCTGGTTGTACCGGGCCCGGATGGGCGAGTAGAAGGTGTGTTGCACCTGCATGCCTTATGGGGGCTCGGGCTGGTGTGAAGGCTTGCCTTGCCGCGCGAAGAAGACTAAGTTAGTCTATCGGGGAACGATGGCTATGGAATATTCGGTGCATCAGGCGAAAACGCAATTTTCCAAGATTCTTGCAGCAGTCGCGCAAGGCGAGGAAGTGATTATCACCTCCGGACGGGCTCGCAAGCGCATTGCGAAAGTGTCGCGGGTGGAGGAGCCCCAAAAGAGCCCCCTCGGGTTTGCAAAGGACATCCTCCCTTCACCGCTCGGCCCGGAGTTTTTCGAGCCTTTGCCCGAAGAGGAGCTGCGTTTCTGGAACGGGGAGAGTGATTGAGGTATCTGCTCGATACTCACACGCTGATTTGGGCCGCGATGGATGATCCAAGGCTTCCTCCAGCCGTCGCCTCGTTGCTTGTAACGCAACCCGGTTCAGCATACATTTCCGCTGCGTCGGGCTGGGAAATAGCGACCAAAAACCGCCTTGGAAAGCTCCGCGGTGTGGAAACTCTTCTCGAACAATTCGAGGAGCGCATTGAAGGAATAGGTCTCGGCTTGATCGACATCACCGCGCGTCACTCAATTGTCGCAGGCCAGCTTAAGGGATCTCACGGAGATCCCTTTGATCGCATGATTGCGGCGCAAGCCCTGCTTGAAAACCTCACCCTGCTCAGCAACGACCGCGAACTCGATGCATTCGGAGTCAGGCGACTCTGGTAGCATCGGCAGCGTTGAATCCCTGAAAGGCCATTGACTCGATGCATCGTTGGTCCAAGCTCTTCATCCCCACTCTGCGCGAGGCTCCCTCCGACGCGGAAGTCGCGAGCCACAAGTTTCTGCTGCGCGCAGGCTACGTGCGCCAGCTTGGAGCGGGCATTTACTCGTACCTGTACCTGGGGCAGCGATCGATCAACAAGATCGTCGCGATTGTGCGCGAGGAGATGGACCGGATCGGGCAGGAGTTCCTGCTCCCGGCTCTGCTACCCGCCGAGCTCTGGCAGCAGAGCGGACGCTGGACGACCATGGGTCAGAACATGTTCCGGCTGGAGGATCGCAAGGGCGCCGAGCTATGCCTGGGCATGACGCACGAAGAGATTATGACCGAGATCGCGCGCAAGGAGCTGCGCTCTTACAAGCAGCTGCCGCAGATCTGGTACCAGATCCAAACGAAATTCAGAGACGAGCCGCGGCCGAAGTCCGGCCTCCTGCGGGTCCGGCAGTTCCTGATGAAGGACTCGTACTCGTTCGACATCGATGCGGCGGGGCTGGACCGTAGCTACGAGCTGCACGATGCGGCATACCGCGAGATTTTCACCCGGTGCGGGCTTGAGTTTGTAGCCGTCGAGGCGGACTCGGGCGCGATGGGCGGCTCGCAGTCGCAGGAGTTCGTGGTGTATACCGACGCGGGAGAAGACCTGATCGCGAGCAGTGCCGAGACCGGGTACGCGGCGAACATTGAAAAGGCGACCTCGCGATTGGGGCCGGTCGAGGACCTCGCGCCGACCGGCGACGGCATGCCGGAGCTGGTGCACACGCCGGGCAAGGCCGCGATTGCGGATGTGGCGGAGTTTTTCGGGATTTCCCCGGCGCAGGACATCAAGTGTGTCGCCTACATGGCAGAGGTGCGCGATGGAGCCGGGAAAGCATCCTGGAGGCCTGTCGCGGCGTTTTTGCGCGGTGACCACCAGGTGAACGAGACAAAGCTGTTGGGCGTAGTCGGCGGCGCGGAGCTGCGTACGATGAACGGGGACGAGCTTGCGCAGTGGCTGGGCGGCCCGGCCGGGTATCTGGGACCGGTCGGGCTCGCGCCTGCGAAAAACCTGGGGGACGCGGGCCTGCTCGTACTCGTCGACGCGGCGCTCGATGGCCGGGCGATCCTGGTCTGCGGCGCGAACAAGCTCGACTACCACTATCGCAATGTCACACCGGGGCGGGATTTCAGCTGGACGGCGATGGCCGATATCCGCAATGCGCTCCAAGGCGAAGACGCGCCGAACGCGCCCGAGGGTGTGCGGGCGCCGTTGCGCATCGGCAAGGCGGTCGAGATTGGCCATATCTTCAAGCTGGGCTACCGGTACGCGGACGCGCTCGGCGCGAAGGTGCTGGACCGCAACGGCAAGGAAGTGACGCCGATCATGGGCTCCTACGGCATCGGGATCGAGCGCATTCTGACGGCTGCTATCGAGCAGTCGGCCGGCAAGTCAAAAGACGAGAACGGCTTTTCCCTGCCGCGCTCCATCGCGCCATTCGAGGTGGTGGTCACTGTAACGAACGTGCGCGACGCGGAGTTGCTGGCAGCCGGCGAGCGGCTCGCCGGGGAGTTGGAAGATGCGGGCGTAGACGTGCTGCTTGATGACCGGGATGAGCGCGCGGGTGTGAAGTTCAAGGACGCGGACCTGGTCGGGATCCCCTTCCGCGTGAACGTAGGCAAGAAAGTTGCTGCAGGGGCTGTGGAAGTGGTTGATCGCGCAAACGGAGTTGTGGACGATGTACCGATAGACGAAGTGGTGAGCAGGTTGGCGAAGCGCTGATTTTCTCCGCCGAGCCGGTTATCTCAACGGGGATATGGCGCGTCCAAGGTGTGTCCGCCGCATCCCACGCGGGGTAAGTGTATGCAGGGAGCGCCAAAGCGCAGGCCCTTTTTCGAGAGTAAGGCGGTAGAGCTTCGTGGCGATTCGCATTTCGATTCCCCGTGCCGGTACAGGCACTAAACATCGCGTGCTGTGGCGTGTACTCGCCGCTGCGCTGGTGGCGCTTGCGATCGTCGCGATCACCGGCATCGCGGTTTTCAGCTTTTACTACCACAAGTACGGCGTGGTGGTGGACCAGCGGCTGGAGAAGCCGTTGTTCGCCAATACCGCGCAGATTTATGCGGCGGCGCGGCAGGTGCGCACCGGCCAGCGCCTCACGGCAGCGACTGTGGCGCAACAACTGCGCGCGGCCGGTTACGCCGACGACAGCACCTCCTCGCCGGCACAGGCCCGCTCGCAGCTGGGTACCTTTGCCGCGAATGAAAACAGCATCACGATCCGGCCCGGGCCGCAGAGCTTCCATGCGCCGGAAGAAGCGACCATTACGTTTGACTCGAGCGGCTCGAGCGGCGTCAGCCGGGTGCAGCAGATCACGGCGACCAACGGGGAGCAGCTCGCAAGCTACGCGCTTGAACCCCTGCTGATCACCGGGCTTTCCGATGCGAGCCGTACCAAGCGCCGGTTGATCACCTATGATGAGCTGCCGAAATACCTGGTCCCCGCGGTGACGTCGATTGAAGACCGGCACTTTTTCTCGCACGGTGGCGTGGACTATGTGCGCATCGTGGGCGCGATGCGGAACGATCTGTTGCGAAGGCGCCTGGGCCAGGGCGGATCGACCTTGACCATGCAGCTGGCACGAGGATTTTTCCTCACGCCGGCCAAGCACTTCAAGCGCAAGATGCTCGAAATCATGATTACGTGGCAGCTCGAGAGCCGCTTCAACAAACAGCAGATCTTCCAGATGTATGCGAACCAGATTCCGCTGGGTCAGGCCGGGTCCTTCGCAATTAACGGCTTTGGCGAAGCAGCGCAGGTGTACTTCGGCAAGGACATCTCAAAGCTCGACCTGCCGGAGTGCGCACTGCTGGCCGGGATGATCCAGAGCCCGAGCCGGCTGAACCCGCTGCGGCACCCAGTGCACGCGGTCGAGCGCCGCAATCTGGTGCTGGACCAGATGGTCGAGACTGGCGCGATCAGCAAGGCGGAGGCTGAAGACGCCAAGGCCACGCCGCTGAAGCTGGCCCCGGTGAGCGTGCAGCAGGACC
>CAXTSA010000247.1:0-4708 GCA_964246755.1 uncultured Acidobacteriaceae bacterium | reverse complement strand
CCTTCCAGGGCGACCCCTCCGTCGCGGCGCGCCGCGGCTTTACCCCCGCCGAGGTCGCCGAAGACGCGACCTCCATCCTGGACGGCGTCACAGCCACCACACCGGTCATCGCCAACGGCCGCCCCTACACCGTCCGCGTCCGGCTCGGCCCCGAGAGCCGCGCCTCACTCGACGCCATGGAAAACACCGTCTTCAACAGCGCCGCCGGCAAGCTCGCAACCCTCGGCTCGCTCGCCAACGTCACCCAGCTGCCGCCGCAGAACGAAATCCTGCGCGAAAATCTCCAGCAGCTCATCACCGTCACCGCGCGCCTTGAAGGCTCAGACCTCGGCACCGCCATGGCCAAGGTCCAGCGCACCATTGAGGCCATGCACCTGCCATCCTCGGTACGCGTCGAGTACGGCGGCACCTACCAGGAACAACAAAAATCCTTCGCCGACCTCCTGCGCGTTCTCCTGCTTTCGCTCGCGCTCGTCTTCGGCGTCCTGCTCGTTGAGTTCCGCTCCTTCTCCGCGCCCATCGCCGTGCTGGCCTCCTCCGTCCTCTCGGTGGCCGGCGTGGTCGGCGCACTGCTCGTCACGGGCATTGACTTCAACGTGTCCAGCTTTATGGGCCTCATCATGGTCATCGGCATCGTCGCCAAAAACGGTATCCTTCTGCTCGACGCCGATGAGCGCTTCCGCGCCGCCGGCATGAGCGCGCGCGAAGCCATGGTAGAAGCCGCCAGGCGCCGGCTACGCCCCATCCTGATGACCGCCACCGCCGCGATCTCGGGCATGCTGCCCCTGGCCTTCGCGCTCGGCTCCGGGTCAGAGATGCTGCAACCCTTAGCGGTGGCGGTGATCGGCGGCCTGCTGATTTCGCTGGTCCTGAGCCTGCTGGTCACCCCGGTCGTCTATTTCCTGCTCACCCGCAACCGCCACGCCGCGGGCGCCGCCTGAAAAGAGAAAAGAAAGCACGTCACGTTAGGGCTATGCCCCGGAAGTGACCACCGGTTCCTTTCTCCTGACCCCACTCCGCGCGCAGTCGCACTGCATGTGGCCTTTTTTATGGAAAGGCCACACGAGCGATTGCCGGCGTAGGAAAGCCCATCAGGAGAAAGCAAAGCCGCGCAGGCAGGTTTGCCGTTGACCTTGAAACAACGAAAAAAGCCCGCGCTCGAAGCGCGGGTCCGTCTCCTGACAACAACTCTACTTCCCAATCTCAATCACCTCAAACGACCCCGGCAGCGGCGCCGGCCGCCCACGCGGATTACTAGCGCTCGGCTCCGGCTTCGGCCCAAACTTCGCCGTCACCGTATACACCTTGCCCGTCATCTCGTCGAGCGCCATCGTCCTCGCGCCCGGTGCCGTTGCAAGCGTCTGCACCACCTTCGGCTGCGACCCCTTCACATCCACAATCGTCATATCGCCGCTCTGCCCATTCGACGAGAACGCAAGCCCGCGTTTCGCGTCATACCGATCCGCATCCGGCCCCTCGCCGATCGGCGCCGTCGCTACCACCTTGCCCGTATCCGCGCTCGTAATCGCCATCACCTTGCCATCGCACACTGAGAACAGCCGCCGCCCCTTGCGATCCATCGCCAATCCCGAAGGCGAATCGCACCCGGCCAGCGGATACGTCTCCGTCAGCTGCTTCGTCTTCGCATCCAGCTTCACAATCTCGTTCTTGTCCTCGATATTCGCGAACACCACACCCTTGCCGTCGGCCACCGGAAACTCCGGCTTGCCCGGCAGCTTGATCGTCGCCGCAATCTTGTTCGTCGCCGTATCAAGCACCGACGCATCGCCGCTGCGCCCGTTGAACGCCCACACCGTCTTCGTCACCGGCTCATACGCGATCCCGTCCGGGTTCATCCCCGCCGGCACCGTCGCGATCTTCTGAAGCGAGTGCCGGTCGAACACTACGATCGCATTCCCTTTCCCGTCGCTGATGTAGCCGTACTTGCCCGTCGGGTCCAGCGCGATGCCGTGCGTACTTTGCAATCCGCCGATCTCCCCCACAGACTTGCCCGTATCCGTGTCGATCACGTCGACCGTTGAGTTATGCGCGATGTAAAGCCGGTGCGTCGCCCCATCCACCTCGATGTAATCCCAGCCGCCTTCGCCGCCGACAACCCAGTGATGCAACACGCGAAACTGCCCGCTTTGCGCGTGCGCGGCGACACCCGGCAGCAGCGCCGCTCCGAGCAACAGGGCTCCGGCCACCCCCTGCGAAAAAGATCGAAACACCATGCGAGAACTCCACAAACAACAAGACTGGACGGACGAGCCGCCTGCGGACTTAAGTATCGCAGGCCGAGGTTAAAACGCGCTGAAGAGCGGCGCGCTGAAACGCAGAAAAGGGCGCAGGAGAAATCCCCGGCGCCCTTCTTCCGCAGCAGCCTGCTAAACCTGGGACACGCGCCCTCGCGTGATCAGCCGCAACAGGAAGGTGAGAATCACCGCCCCGAGCACCGCCACCACGATCGAGTAAATCAGCCCGCCCGAAGCAGCCGCACCGAAAAGATGCGACATAATAAAGCCCCCAATGAGAGCGCCGATAAGGCCCACGATCATATCCATAATCGCGCCGTAACCCCCTCCGCTCATGATCTTGCCCGTCAGCCAACCTGCGATCAGGCCGACAATAATCCACCAGATAATTCCGTGTCCCACCATAGTGCTTCCTCTTTCACGAGCGTAATAACAGCGCGCCTAGTGTGAGGTTGTAAGCTGCCCAAATGTTGCTTTCGATTTTGCGGGATCAAGTAACTAACCTGGCGATTACCCCCTTGCCGTCTTCCCTCGATGCGTCCGCTGCGGCAAATCTCAAGCCACAGCCGGCTGCTCCACCACCAGCTCATCGAGCAGCAGTCGTATCTCCAGAATTACCTGCACCGGCTCGCGCGACGTGAGCGGGAACCGAAGCACCCCCTGCGGCGTAAACTGCGCCCCACCCTTCGCGTTCTTCGCCACCAGCCGCATCAGCCGCCCCGGGTCCACGCTGGCCTGCGCCGCAAACCGCATGTGCACCTCATCCCGCTTGCGGTCCACCTGCGACACCCCCAAACGCTCACACTCGGCCCGCAGCGCGGCCGCTTCCAGAAGATGCTTCACACTCTCCGGAGCAGGCCCGTAGCGGTCTTCCAGCTCCGCTCGCACATCGTCCACCGCGCTCTCGCTGCCCGCCGCCGCAATGCGCTTGTAAACCCGCAGACGCTGGTTCTCCTCCGGGATGTAACTCTCATCAATGCGCAGCGAAATCCCCAGGTTGAGCTGCGTGGCAATGTGCTCGGTCGCCACCTCGCCCTTGATTCGCGCCACCGCTTCCTCGAGCATCCCCGTGTACATCTCGAATCCCACCGCCTCAATGTGCCCGCTCTGCTCCCCGCCCAGCATGTTGCCCGCGCCGCGCAGCTCCAGGTCCAGCGCCGCGATCTTGAAGCCTGCTCCCAGATCTGAAAACTCCTTCAAAGCGGCCAAACGTCGCCGCGCTATATCCGTAAGTTCCTGCTCCGGCGGAATCAGCAGATACGCATACGACCGCCGGTTCGACCGCCCCACCCGCCCGCGCAGCTGGTACAGCTCCGATAACCCATGCCGGTCCGCGCGATTGATAATGATTGTATTCGCGAGCGGAATGTCGATGCCGTTCTCAATAATCGTCGTCGCCACCAGCACGTCGTACTCGTGATTCATGAACGCCAGAATCACCCGCTCAAGCTCCGCCTCGCCCATCTGCCCGTGGCCCACAATCACGCGCGCCGCAGGCACCAGCTCGCGTATCTTCGCGGCGATCTCGTAGATGGATTCCACGCGGTTATAAACAAAAAACGTCTGCCCCCCGCGCTCCAGCTCCAGCTCCACCGCCGACCGCACCAGCTTCTCGTCGAACTTGGCGACAACGGTCTGAATCGCCATGCGATCCTTCGGCGGCGTCTCGATCACGCTCATATCGCGCAGCCCAATCAGCGACATGTGCAGCGTCCGAGGAATCGGCGTCGCCGACATCGTCAGCACATCGATCTGCGAGCGAATCTGCTTCAGCCTTTCCTTGTGCTTCACCCCGAAGCGCTGCTCTTCATCCACCACCAGCAGCCCGATATCCTGGAACTTCAAGTCCTTCGACAGCACCCGGTGCGTGCCGATCAGAATATCAACCTTGCCCGCTTCGAGATCCTCGAGAATCTTCTTCTGCTCCTTCGGCGTCCGGAAGCGCGAGATCATTTCAATCGCGATCGGGAACTGCCGGAACCGCTTTTTGAAGCTCTCGTAATGCTGAAACGCAAGCACTGTGGTCGGCGTCAGCACCGCGACCTGCTTGCCGTCCTGCACCGCTTTGAACGCCGCCCGCATCGCCACTTCCGTCTTGCCGTACCCAACATCGCCGCACAGCAAACGATCCATCGGCAGCTCCGACTCCATGTCCGCCTTGATGTCGCGAATCGCCGCGAGCTGGTCGTCGGTTTCGGTGAAGTCGAACGCGTCTTCAAACTCGCGCTGAAACTCGTTGTCCGGAGGAAACTGGTGACCGCGCGCCGCCTTGCGCTGCGCGTAGAGCTTCAAGAGCTCATCGGTCATGTCCTCCATCGCCTTCTTGACGCGCGCCTTGGTCTTCGCCCATCCCTGCGAGCCTAGCTTGTTGAGCACCGGCGCCGGCCCGCCCTCGCTGGAGCGATACTTCTGGATCAGATCGAGCCGCGTCAACGGCACATACAGCCGCGCCC
>CAXTSA010000246.1:0-4713 GCA_964246755.1 uncultured Acidobacteriaceae bacterium | reverse complement strand
CGCGGGTTACATTACCAGAGCAGACCACCGTTCCCAAAGTGCGACGCTATCCCAAGTGCCCTCTCAATCGTCATAGATCAACCCGACGGCAGCGAGATAAGGATGGCAAGCGCCATCAGCTTGGCCGATTTGCTCTCGCATATTCCAGCAGATACGGATTACCTCCTCATCACGTCCCTTCGCGCTTGGCACGTAAGCGGGGGCTCTATCCTAGCAACAACCTTGCGAGAGCATAAGCTAGCCTTACATAAGCAGTTAGATGAGGCGCGAATCGTACTCGAAAATGGCAGGAAACGGCATACTGGCTCATCGCCCACTGGACGGATGTCGTTGCCGTTAAGATTTGCGAGAACAACTTGAGAGACAAACTTGAATACTCCTGGTTGCTCGTGGACAACGGCCCGAGTGCGAGCCCAGACCGTTGGGGCAACGCCGCATTCAGTTTGGCCAAACTGTACGGACAGAATGCATTTATCTGTCGCGCTGGTGGCGAAGTAACGCTTCACTCGCTCGCAGGACGATCACCGGTGACACTCAAGAGCAGCGAGGAAGTCGAGGCTGCTTGGAAACACCTTGCGCAGGAGCGGGGCCGGACGTCAGCTCCAGACCGCGGCGGACAGAATGGCTCCAAAGCGTCTACAGCAGATAGCCAAGCACTCTCGATGCCATCCGGCTATGCTGCGTCCGGTACTGGCGAGCACTACGAATCTGCAATCTACCTCGCGCAGCCGGGCAGCAACTCCGGGAGAGTGCTTTCGCGGCCAAGGATATTCGACACATGGTCTAGGGCCAGGCCTATGTCTTTGCTCTGCTAAAAGCACGCCGGAAGGTTAATTCAGGTCACGGAAAGGCGATCGGTATCAATGTTTATGAGTGCCAAGACGACTGCCAGCCCGCAACCTACATCACAACCCGCCCTGCCCCTTTCGATCAAAGATCGTCTTTATCGACGCGAAACCTTGCTTGCGTCAAGGGAGGTCATGGCGATACTTGGCGTCACGCGCGATACGCTTTGCGACTGGGTGCGCGCCGGAAACATCAAAGCTTACAAAGTGTCAGATGCCTCCTAATTCAAACCCGTCGCTGTTGCGGCCTGGTTGGAAGCTCGACAGACAATCTGATCCTTGTTCGGGTGTAGGGAGCTGGAGCTCCGGCGCGTGCCGGAGCACTTCGCATTTAGCCTGCCAGTGAGGCAAAGGTGCTGTTGACCTGCTCACGCGTCCGCTCTGACTGATCATCGCTGGCTGCCAAGTACCTCAGAGTCGTCTCCAAATCGGAGTGACGCAGCCAACGCTGAATCGTTCTTGCTGACACGCCTGACTCATGGTGCATGGTGGCGTAAGTTTGCGGAGTTTGTGAAGAACGATCCGCTTGCACACTGGATGGGTGGCACAGCACTTGCCCGCTTTGCTCCAGCAGTCCCCGCAATTCAACTCGGCTCTGAGTGCAAGCCGCTTGACCACGCGCAAGAAGTGATCTTCCGTTTTGCCGCTTGTCAATTCGAAGACGAAGCGCGTGCGGGGATATCGGGAGCGGCGTTCGCGCAGGATCACGAGCAGAAAATCCGGCAGAGGAATGCTGCCCTCCTCTCTATCTTTTGGGCGGAATCCGAGATCAAGCTTTTCTCGAACTGTGAGTGTCTTGGCGATCCAATCGATATCAGACCAGGCCGCAAACTGTACCTTCTGTTTGCGCCCACCTGTAGCCAAGAAGAAAGCGACTATTTCACGTTCGTCCTGATCCGCCGCGTTCAGCAGTGCCCGCACCTCGTCCGGTCTATAACAGGAGACCACCTTTTTCGGTGAACTTGGGCCAGTCTCCTTTGCCAATCGGCATAGTGAACGCATGTGCGCGAAAAAAGGTACGTAGGAAGACGAGCCGGTTGTGAACGGTCCGGGGCGAGTTGCGTCTGGCGCGTAGATACGAAACATAGGCGAGTACATCCTGCGGTCGAGATCCTGCAAGCACTTCTTTGCGGTAATGCAGCGAATCCTCGCAGGGTTTCCGCATAGGCGAGTGCCGTCTTTGGGGATTTTGTGAGACGGATGCCTTCTAGATAGGTTGTAGTGTCTTCGGCCAAATCTCTGCTAGCTCCGAGCTGTTCCCCCGGATTCACAATCCCGGCAGCAGCGGCATCGATGGCCCGCTGTTTGCGGTCGCGTGCCAGTGAGGCGAGTTGAGGATCGGAACCGACGGACTCCCAAACCCGCTTGCCGCCCCGGCTGTAACGCAGGTGGTAGACGCCTTCCGGACAGTGGCGTGGCCTGCCGTCAAGCAGTGCGAACTGCGGACGTAACCGCCCGTTGGCGGCGAGCACGGAAGGAGCAAGAACGCGAGTTCCGTCAGGTCGACGAACCCGAATGTAGAGCCGAACTGCAGGGGTTTTCAATGCGGCATCTCCCGCAAAGGAAATACCGAATCAAGCCTGCCAAACCGCAATTTCGGTAGCCAATGTGGTAGCCACGCCGCTAAACCATTGATTTTAAATGCATGGCGGAGAGACAGGGATTCGAACCCTGGGTACCCTTTCGAGTACGCCGCCTTTCCAAGGCGGTACATTCAACCACTCTGCCATCTCTCCGGCCTGCCCATGACTGTACCACAGGCAGGTTGCTCGGCCAGAGGGGAACTCCGAGGCGGTCGCGGCGGCTGGAATCGGCATCCTTACTGTCCATAGACACGCCGCGTTGCGGTCACCTGCGGTTTCCCGCGGTGGGGTATCTCGTGGGTGCAACTTGGTTGCGCGATGAACGCGTGGGTATTTAAAGGAGAGAGCCGATGCCGGAGCTTAGCGGAGAACTACTCGAGAAAATGAACGCCTATTGGCGCGCCGCGAACTACCTTACCGTCGGCCAGATTTATCTCCAGGACAATCCCCTGCTCGAGCGCCCGCTCACGCCGGCCGACATCAAGCCTCGCTTGCTGGGACACTGGGGTACCACCACCGGGCTCAACTTCATCTACACGCACCTCAATCGCATCATCTGCGAGCACTCGGTCGACATGATGTTTATCATGGGCCCGGGGCATGGCGGCCCGGGCTTTGTGGCGCAGGATTATCTCGATGGCACCTACACCGAGGTCTACCCGAATGTGGAGCGCAGCCATGACGGTATGAAGCTGCTATTCCGGCAGTTCTCCTGGCCGTACGGCATCCCCTCGCATGCCGCGCCGGAGACGCCGGGGTCGATCCACGAAGGCGGCGAGCTTGGCTACGCTCTGATCCACGCCTACGGCGCCGCGTTCGATAACCCGGACCTGATCGTCTCCTGCGTGGTGGGTGATGGCGAGGCGGAGACCGGACCGGCGGCTACGAGTTGGCACTCGAACAAGTTTCTGAACCCAAAGACCGATGGCGCGGTGCTGCCGATCCTGCACCTCAACGGCTTCAAAATTGCGAACCCGACCGTGCTGGCGCGTATCCCTGAGGAAGAGCTGCTCTCGCTGTTCAAGGGTTACGGTTACGACCCGATCGTGGTCTCAGGCGATGAGCCGATGGACATGCACCGGAAGATGGCCGACGCGCTGGACCGCGCCTATGCGAGCATTCGTGTCATTCAGAAGCAGGCCCGCGAAGGCACCGATCCGGAGGTCGGCGATCAGCGGCCGAGGTGGCCCATGATCATCTTCCGTTCACCTAAGGGCTGGACCGGCCCCAAGGTGGTCGACGGCAAGCAGGTGGAAGGCACCTGGCGCGCGCACCAGGTGCCGCTTGAAGAGGTGCGGACCAACCCCGAACACCTGAAAATGCTGGAAGAGTGGATGCGCTCTTACAAGCCGGAGGAGTTGTTCGACGAGAAAGGCCAGTTTCGCCAGGAGTACGCCGACATCGCCCCCAAGGGCAAGCTGCGCATGGGCATGAACGAGCATGCGAATGGCGGCCTGCTTCTCAAGCCACTCGAGATGCCATCCTTCGAGGAGTACGGCGTCAAAATCGACGAGCCGGGCGAGACGCAGGCCGAGGCCACACGGGTGCTGGGCGTGTACCTGCGCGATGTGATGAAGGCCAATCTGGCGAACCGCAACTTCCGGGTTTTCGGGCCGGATGAGACCGCTTCCAATCGCCTGGAGGCAATCTATAAAGCTTCGCCTAAACGCTGGGACGCGAAGTATGAGGACGTAGATGAAGACCTGTCCATTGACGGCCGGGTGATGGAGGTGCTGAGCGAGCACCTGTGCGAGGGATGGCTGGAAGGCTACCTGCTGACTGGCCGCCACGGTTTTTTCTCCTGCTATGAGGCGTTCATCCACATTATCGATTCGATGTTCAACCAGCATGCGAAATGGCTCAAGGTGTGCCGCGACCTGCCGTGGCGCAAGCCCATTGCCTCGCTCAACTACCTGCTGTCCTCGCATGTGTGGCGACAGGACCACAACGGTTTTTCACACCAGGATCCCGGCTTCATCGACCATGTCGCGAACAAGAAGGCCGAGATCGTGCGCATCTATCTGGCGCCCGACGCAAACTGCCTGCTTTCGGTCGCGAACCACTGCCTGCGCAGCCGCGACTACGTCAATCTGATCATCGCGGGCAAGCAGCCGGCGCCGGTATGGCTCAGCATGGCAGACGCTGTGCGCCACTGCACGGCGGGGCTCGGTGTTTGGGCGTGGGCCAGCACCGACGGCAGCACAGGGCCTGACGGCGCAGGAACACCGGGTCAGGAGTGCGATGTGGTGATGGCTTGCGCGGGAGACGTGCCGACGATGGAGTGT
>CAXTSA010000245.1:0-4719 GCA_964246755.1 uncultured Acidobacteriaceae bacterium | reverse complement strand
CGCTGGAGGCGCATCGTCCGCTCGGCGGCATCATGCGCTCCCGCCTTAAGGCGTATGATGAGGCCATCAAATACCGCGCTCAACGCAATGAACGGCAGCGGACGGAGCCCAGGGACATCTCCGAGATTCCCGCTTAACGTCAAGAGCGGTCAGGTCAGTGGCCGCCTCGTATTTTCGAGGGGAGCTCATGCAACAAAAGAATCGGTCCTTAACGTTGGGATTTCTTGCGGGCGCTCTCGGCGGCGCTCTCGGCACTGTCGTGCTGAATGTCTTCCAGACTGCCTCGCTGAAAGCAACAGAAGCAATGGAAAGCAAGCTGGACGCCGAAAACACTTACAGCAAGCAGCAGAAAGCGCTTCTCGGAATGTTTGAAGGAGCGCACACCAGGACAGCCGATACAGTCGCCGATGCTGCGGGTGTGGACCTGACACGCAAGCAGCGCAAAGCCGCCGCTCCGGTGACTGAGTTTGCCTTTGGCACACTTTGTGCCGGCGTGTACGGCGCGCTTGCAGAATACCTGCCGGCCGTCACAGCGGGCGCAGGCACGGTGTATGGTGCGGCTCTGTTCACCGGGGCCAGCATCGTTGTGCTTCCGGTAATAGGTTATGTGCCTTCACCGAAGGACCGCACACCTGTCCAGCATCTTGGCGGGCTCGCGGGCAACATGCTTTATGGTGCGGTGACCGAGGGTGTTCGCCGCGGTCTTCGCAGGAATTCGGTATTCCATTCAGGAGGAAGTTGAATGAATCTCAAAAAGTTCGATGTGACCGTTCGCCGCTTCGATCCCGCACAGGGACTGGCCAGCGGTAAAGAGTTCGTTTTGCCGGTAGACAGTCCAGACGAGGAACACGCAGTTTCAGCGGCGATGTCCAACGCGATCGCCTTCACCACGAAGGTACAGGGATCTTCCCCATTGTCGATCGCGTTTTGCTGTGTGGGTATCGAAGCGCGAGCTTCATTCGGAAGGCATGATGCTGACCGGTAAACGTCCCGGTCGTCGGCTCTTGCCGGTGAATCTTAAAGTAATCCTCCTTCGTTACGTAGCCTAGGCGGCAGGGGCTCGGGCGAGGGCGCTGTACACAGACATGACGCAAGTAGGGGCCGGGAATGGAAGAATTTAAATTGCCGCACTTGAAGCACGGGATCGCGGAGTTGGAACCGGGAGTCCGGTTGCACTACGTGGTCACAGGGAGCGGTACTCGCACGATGGTCCTGCTGCACGGTTATCCGCAAACGTGGTGGGAATGGCGTCATGTACTTGCACCTCTGGTGCGCGCGGGTTGGCGTGTGATTGCGCCGGATTACCGCGGTGCGGGTGGCTCGTCCAAGCCGCCGTCGGGATATGATAAGCGCACTATGGCCGCCGATGTCTTCAAGCTGCTACGGGAACATTTGCGTGTTGCCGGACCGGTCACCATAGTCGGGCACGACATCGGCATGATGGTGGCCTATGCCTTCGCGAGCGAATACCCCAGATCGGTGGAGAGGCTGGTGCTGATGGAGGCGCCGCTGCCAGGCACGGCGGCTTATGATGCAATGGTAGCGGCCCCAAAGCTGAACAACGCGGCGATGTGGCACTTCTTCTTCCATAATGCGCAGAACAGTCTGGCGGAGTCGCTCACAACAGGACGAGAACGGCTCTATCTGCAGCATTTCTACGAGCGGCTAGCGTTTAATCAGAGCGCAATCACAGAAGCCGACCTGGACCTCTACGCCTCGCATTACTCCGCTGCGGGAGCGATGCGGGCGGGCTTCGAGGTATACCGGGCATTTGACCGGGATGGAGAGGACAACAGGGCAGCACTTAAGAAAAACGGGCGGTTGACCATGCCCGTGCTTGCGCTGGGAGGTACGTCAAGCTTTTACCTGCCGGTCGCGAAAGCCATGCTTGCGGAGGTTGCAAAGAAGGTGAGCGTGAAAGGTATTCCCGACGCCGGGCACTGGATTGCGGAAGAGAACCCAAAGGCGCTGGTGGGAGAGATTCTGACATTTTGCGACTCGAAGTAAGGCGCAGGTGCGCACTCGGACATCCCGTCAATCATCCAGTCACACTCACCCATGTACGCGAGAAGGAGCCGATGCTGCTATGCCAAATTACCTGCTGTATGAGGACGAGATCGAGACAATTGCCCCTGATGAGAATGAAACCAAGCAGAAAATCGTCGATTTGATGATGCATGGAATGGAACTGGCGCGTCAGAAGTATGGCCGCTCGGTGCGTATCTCCCACGCCAAAGCGCATGGCCTCTTGAAGGGCGAGTTGATCGTTCAGGAGGGCTTGCCTCTGCATTTGGCGCAGGGCTTGTTTGCTCAGCCCGGAAGATATGAGGTGCTGGTGCGTATGGCGCAGGCTCCTGGCGAGTTGCTGGACGACTCGAAACTTTCGACCGATCGTGGCATGTCGGTAAAGGTTCTTGAAGTAAAGGGTGCAAAGCTCGAAGGGCATACGGCGGAGACACAGGATTGGGTGTTCGACGTGGGCAAGCAGTTTCTTGCGAGTGGAATGAAAGAGTTTCTGCAGGCGTTCAAACCCAATGCGGAGATCGCACCGAAGCTCTCGGATAGTGCGAAGGGGGCTGTCTCGACGGTAGCCCGGGCAACGAACACCGTCCTGAATGCGGTGGGCGCAAACTCCGAGAAGATGGCCTTCTACGGCCATCCAGTCGTACATCCGGCAGGGGAAGAGTATTACTCACAGACTCCGTACCGCTATGGCGAGTTTGTGGCGAAGCTGGGGTTCTTTCCATCATCGCCGGGTCTTAAAGCGCTGAAAGAACAGCCATTTGATCCCAAGACGCCGGACGCTTTGCGCGAAGCCATGAATGCATTCTTTAAGGAGAATCCAGCTGAGTTTGAATTGCGGGTTCAACTGAATACGGGGCTGAACGGCATGCCCATCGAAGATGCGCAGGAGGAGTGGCCGGAGACAGAATCGCAATACCAGACTGTCGCCCGGCTCATAATCCCGGTCCAGACGGCGTGGGATCCGGCGAAGGACGAGTATTTCGAGGATCTAACGTTTTCTCCGGCACACGCGCTCGTGGCACACCGTCCCTTGGGTGGAATCAACCGTGCACGGCTGGTCGTCTACAAAGCACTCGCAGACCGGAGGCTTGCTGATAACGGCAAGAAAGCCGAAATGCCGACCAGTCTCGAACATATTCCGGCGTAAACGGAACAGCTACTAAGCCGTGACGAGGCGCGTAGGTATACTTACGCGCATTTGTTTAACCTTTTAGCACGCTAGAGGCAGATCAACCAACCATCACATTCCAAACACCGCACGTTGTAGCTCAGCTCGGATAGGAGTAGCCTTCCATGATTCAGCCTTACGGATATGCCACCAGCCATTCCTTCATCGGCCTCAAGCCCCATGAATTCGAGCGTTTTAATGCAAGGCCGAGCTAAGTAATTATCCAGGTGCTTTACTGCGGCGTCTGTCAAGCCCGGAGCTTCGACTCTATCCTCAGCA
Organism: uncultured Acidobacteriaceae bacterium; assembly: GCA_964246755.1. Lineage (GTDB taxonomy): Bacteria > Acidobacteriota > Terriglobia > Terriglobales > Acidobacteriaceae > EB88. The sequence continues at coordinate 1,247 of CAXTSA010000245.1, read as the reverse complement.
CCGTACTCGAGAAGCATGATCTGAACCCCTGTCTACCTCTGTTGAAGCGCGACGCCACCATGGTCATCTGCGGAGATCTGGGGCCGCTCGAGCCTATCAACAGTAGGCAGACAGCGTCTGACCGCAACAGCATCGCCGGCTCTCTGATCGGCAACGTCGCAGAGACGCATGAGGTTCTCGACTTCTGCGCCAAGCACAACATCGCCCATGACATCCAGGTCATCGACATAACGGACATCAACGATGCCGACAAGCAAGTGGAAAAGGGCGACGTCCGCTTTCGCTATGCAATTTGACATGTCCACGCTTAAGAATAAAAACGTGTAGACCGGAATCCACCTGAAGAAGAGCATGCGAGTGATTTAGGCTTGCTCTCCTTTCTCTAGTAACCTTGAGTTCAACTCACGGGAAGAACCTGAGCGTGTGCTCGTTCCACAATTCCAGCTTGACTCAAAGGATCCTTCATGTCTTCCTCTGATAGCACCATCTCGCGACGTAAGCTCGTCGGCACGCTCGGCGCTGGGCTTGCTGCCGCAGCCCTTCCTTCCACGGCTCAGGCTCAGCCCAACACTTCCACGGCACAGCCTGTAGCTGACCCGACCACCAAGTATCCGAAACCTCCCTACACCAGCCCCTTTCAGCCCTGGCCAGGCCTCGCCAGCAAGATGATTCCGCCGCCCGATCACGGCGAGACCAGCTATAAAGGCTCTGGTCGTCTCCTAAATCGCAAGGCCCTGATCACCGGCGGAGACTCCGGCATGGGCCGTGCCGTCGCCATTGCCTACGCTCGCGAAGGCGCTGACGTTGCTATCAACTATTTACCAGCCGAGGAGCCGGACGCGCAGCAGGTCGCCGAACTGATTCGTCAGGCTGGCCGCAAAGCCAGTCTGATTCCCGGCGATCTTCGCGGGGAAGCCTTCTGCAAACAGCTCGTCGCTCAAACCCTCTCGCAGCTCGGCGGCCTCGACATCATCGTCTCCAATGCCGGCCGTCAGCATCAGGTAGAATCCCTCCTCGACATGACCACCGAGCTCTTCGACTGGACCATGAAGACCAATCTCTACGCGCCCTTCTGGATCATCAAAGCCGCTCTGCCGCACCTCAAGCCCGGTTCCACCATCATCGCCAGTACCTCCGAGCAGGCCTACGATCCTGCCGCTAACCTTTTCGACTACGCCCAGACCAAAGCCGCCACGATGAATTTCGTGAATCCCTGGCCAAGCAGCTCGGCCCTAAGGGCATTCGAG
>CAXTSA010000244.1:0-4725 GCA_964246755.1 uncultured Acidobacteriaceae bacterium | reverse complement strand
GCCTGGGCTCGGGCGCGCCGGGAGCCGGGGCGGGCGGCACGACAGGCGGCGCGGGCGGCGCGGGCGCCGGCGCGGCGGGGCTGGTTTCGTCTACGCTGGGCACGGGTACGGCGGTCAACTCGTACGACCCGGTGATTACCGGGACAGGGGGCGTGGAGCACTATACGGAGCCGCTGTCGAACCTGCAGCTTTACGGCGTTCCGTCGTTGCAGCTGAACACCGTTTCGACCGCGTTTGAGTACGCGCAGGCCTTCCCCACCGGGACCTCGCTCTCATTTACGCTCGACAACAGCCGCGTCGCCCAGAACAGTCCGTTTACGGTGCTCTCGCCGGCGCTCAACGCGTATTACCGGTTGACCCTGCAGCAGCCCTTGCTGGCCGGCTTTGGCCGCGGCCCCAACCTGCGTTACCTGCGCATCGCCCGCAACGACCGCACCATCTCCGACATCGCGTTCAAGGACCAGCTCATCGTCACGATCACGCAGATCGCCAACATGTACTGGGACCTGGTGAGCGCCTACCAGGACGAGCAGGTGAAGGAGCGCTCGCTCGGCTTCGCGCAGGGCGAGCTCGAGAGCGATCGCCAGCAGTTGGCGTTGCAGGCGATGCCGGCGATGGATGTGACCAAGGCTGAGGGCGAGGTCGCGATGCGGGATGAGGAATTATCGATCGCGAAGACCACGCTGCAACTGCAGGAATCGCTGATCAAGAACGCGCTGACCAAGAATCTCGACAACGCCACACTCGATGAATTGCCAGTAGTGCCGAGGGCGACGATTACAGCGGAAAATGCGGTGAGCACGGAGCCGCTCGCGGACTTGATCGCGCGCGCGTTCCGCGACCGGCCCGAGCTGGGCGAGTCAGACCTCGACCTGCGCAACCGCGACATCAGCCGACAGGCCGCGCGCAATGCAGTTCTGCCCACGGTCGACCTTCAGGCTTTTTACGGCGGTACGGGCCTGTCCGGCCGCGATAACCCTGCGTCCCAGCTGACCTCGACCGTGCCGACCGACTTTGGCGGCTCGCTGCAAACGGCATTCAACAATAGCTCGCCCGATTACTATGTGGGCATCTCGGTCGGGATCCCGATACGCAACCGTGTCGCAAAGTCCGACCAGTACCGATCCGAGCTTGAGTACCGGCAGGCGGAGCTGCGCATCCAGCAGGAGAGAAAGCAGATCCGCATCGAGGTGCGCAATGCCCAGTATGCGCTGGAGCAAAGCAGCGCGCGGGTGGCCGCCTCGCGGCAGGCGCGCGACCTGGCGCAGAAGACCTTCGATATCAGCAAGCAGGAGCAGAAGCTGGGCGCGGGGTCGAACCTGCAGACGCTTACCGCGCAGCACGACCTGGCGCTGGCCGAGTCGACGCTTGCGGGCGCGGAGGCGACGTTCGAGAAGTCGCGCGTGGAGCTCGCGAGGGCCACCGGCGCGACACTCGACACATTCCGGGTTTCAATTGCCGATGCGCGGACCGGGGTGGTGCAGGGAGGCAGACCGTGATCGAGAGCCGGGGTCCGAGTATCTGATAATACAACCTATGCCTGCCCTCCCCGCCAAAGCGCGCCTGCTGGTCGCTGACGACCAGGCCCACATCCTGGAGGCATTGCTGCTGCTTTTAAAGCCGGAGGGTTACCGGCTGCACACGGCGCGGTCGCCCGTCGAGGCGCTGGCGGAGCTGGCCTGCGAGAGTTTTGACGCGGCGCTGCTCGACCTGAACTATTCGCGCGATACCACCTCGGGCGCCGAGGGGCTGGAGCTGCTGCGGCAGGTTGTCGCGGCCGATAGTCAGCTGCCGGTGGTGGTGATGACGGCGTGGGGCAACATTGAGCTCGCGGTGGAGGCGATGCGACTGGGAGCGCGCGACTTTGTGCCGAAGCCCTGGGAGAACGCGCGGCTGCTCACGATTCTGCGGACCCAGGTGGAACTGAGCCAGGCGCTCAAACGCACGCGGACTCTGGAGGCCGAGAACCTGCTGCTGCGCACACCGAAGCGACCGGAGTTTATCGCGACGGCTCCGGCGATGCGCGCGCTACTCGAAGGAATCGCGCGGGTTGGCCCGTCAGACGCGAACGTGCTGGTCACGGGCGAACATGGCACCGGCAAAGAGGTGGTGGCGCAGACGCTGCATGCCGGCTCCGCCGGGGCGGAGCAGACGCTGGTCGCGGTGAACACGGGCGCTCTGCCGGAGGGCACGTTTGAGAGCGAGCTGTTTGGCCACGTGCGCGGAGCATTTACCGATGCGCGCACGGATCGCGTGGGCCGGTTCGAGATGGCGGACCGGGGAACGCTGTTTCTGGACGAGATCGCGAACGTGCCGATGCGACAGCAGGCCAAGCTGCTGCGCGTGCTGGAGACGGGACAGCTGGAGCGCGTGGGCTCATCGAAAACCTCGCGCGTGGATGTGCGTGTGCTTTCGGCGACGAATGCGAACCTGGGGCGCGAGGTCGCCGAGGGCCGCTTTCGCGAGGACCTGCTGTTTCGTTTGAATACCGTGGAGCTGCGCATCCCGCCGCTGCGCGAACGTCGCGAGGACATCGCCCTGCTGGGGGCGCACTTTCTGGCGCACCACGCGGCGCGGTACCGGCGCTCGCTCGATGGGCTTTCGCCCGCGGCGCTGCGGGCGATGCTCGACTACAGTTGGCCGGGCAATGTGCGCGAGCTGGACCACGCGATGGAGCGGGCGGTGCTGATGGCGCGCGGCGCGCAGGTGGAGACAGCGGACCTGGGCCTGCTGCCCGCGCGACCGAGCCCGGGGAGCATTGAGGAGCTGAGCCTGGACGGGGTCGAGGCGATCCTGGTGCGCAAAGCGCTGGCACGCGCGAACGGCAATATCACGCAGGCCGCGGAGCTGCTGGGGCTAAGCCGCGGAGCGCTGTACCGCCGGCTGGAGAAGCATGGCATCGCGCCCTGACCGACCTCGAGGCCGGCCGCGGCGGCTGCCGCTCGGCCGGCGGCGGTGGCGCCTGGCCTACGAGCGGCGCCTGCGCCTGATGCTTTGGTCGCTGGGCTCGCCGGTGTTCGCGTTCTTGGCACTCGTCCTGCACGACTGGCGCGCTCCACTCGGCACTTCCCTGCTCGCCGTGCTGGTGGTCCTGCTCGTCTGGGCGCTGCTTGAGTCCTGGCTGGCCGATCAGCTGTTGCGGCCGCTGCAGACGCTTGCCAACGTAGTCGCCGCACTGCGCGAACAGGACTACTCCTTTCGCGCGCGGGGCGGCAGACGCGGCGATGCGCTTGGCGATCTCGCGCTCGAGATTAATGCGCTGGCCGGCGACCTGCAATCGGAACGGCTGCTGCTGCTTGAATCCTCCGCGCTGGTGCGGCGCGTGCTCGATGTACTGGAGGCGCCGGTATTCGCGTTCGACGAGCGGGGATTTTTGCGGCTGCTGAACCCCGCGGGCGCGCAACTGCTGCGGCCGCATGCAGAGGGTAATCCGCTGGGGCAGCATGCCTCGGCGCTCGGCGTGGAACACCTGCTGAAGACAGAGGACGAGGAGATTACCGAGCAGGGCCCGGGCGCCGGGCAGTGGATGGTGCGCCGCAGCCGCTTTCGCGAGTACGGCGTTCCGCATACGCTGCTGCTGCTCTCCGATGTGAGCGAGGCGCTGCGGCAGGAAGAGCGCGAGGCGTGGAGGCGCCTGATCCGCGTGCTTGGGCATGAGATCAACAACTCGCTGACGCCGATCAAGTCGCTGGCCGGCTCGTTGCGCGGCATGCTTGCGAGCGGCGTGCCGGGTGCGGAGTTCGACCGGCCCCTTGCGGTGATTGAGGAACGGGCCGAGTCGCTGAACCGATTCCTTACCGCGTATCGGCAGCTTGCGCAGCTGCCGCCTCCCTCTCGCCAGCCCGTTTCGATGGGCGACCTGCAGCGGCAGCGTGCGCCGCTCGACACGCGGGGTGAGGTATGCGTGGAGCCGGGCCCGGAGCTGGTGCTGATGGCGGACCGGGATCAACTGGCGCAGGCGGTCATCAACATCCTGCGCAACGGCGCGGAGGCAGCTTTGGACAATGTCGGGCGGCTGCCCGCGCTTTCGCTCACCTGGGCGATCGAGGGGCCGGATGCTGTGATCCGCATTCGAGACTCGGGGCTGGGCATTGCAAATCCGTCCAACCTGTTCGTTCCGTTCTACACAACCAAGCAGAATGGCGCCGGGATTGGTCTCGCGCTTGCGCAGCAGATCGTCGAGGGCCATGGGGGGAGGACTGCGCTCGAGAATGTAGAAGGCGGCGGCGCCCAGGCCGAGCTCCGCCTTCCACGATGACCTGCAACCCTTGCCCTCAAGGGCAAGGGTTGAGTATGGAATGCTTCGCGGCTACTCCGACCGGAGGGCCTCGAGGGGATCGACGCGGGAGGCGCGCCAGGGAGGCATGCTGCACGCCACGAAGGCGGCGAGCAGCAGTGCGGAAGCAGCGATGAGAGCGGCTTCCGCGGTGCTTCCGAGCAAGCCCGACCCAGGCGCATCGCCTGTATACACGATGTCGGCAAGGACGCTGCCGACCAGGCGCGGGAGGGCCAGGCTCGCGATGAGCCCGAGCGCAAGGCCCATGCCGGTGAGCGCGAGGCCTCGGCGCACGACCGAGGTGAGGATGCGCCCGCGCGGGGCGCCGACGGCCAGCCGCAGGCCAACCTCGCGCCGGCGCTGAGCGACCTGGTAGCTATGCAGGCCGAACAGCCCGACGCTATGCTGCCAGAGCGCGTAGCCGAGCAGCGCGACATGCGGCCCGTGCG
>CAXTSA010000243.1:244-4734 GCA_964246755.1 uncultured Acidobacteriaceae bacterium | reverse complement strand
CGGCATCGACTTGCACATCAACGGCCAGCCGACGCATCTGGACGGCGAGCCCTGGACCTCCTTGCTCGACGCACTGCGCGAGCAGCTCCACCTCACCGGCACCAAGAAGGGCTGCGACCACGGCCAGTGCGGCGCCTGCACGGTGATCGCCGGGGGCCGGCGCATCAATGCATGCCTGTCGCTGGCGCTGGTGCATCAAGGCGACTCGGTCACGACCATCGAGGGCCTGGCGAAAGGCGACGACCTACACCCGGTGCAGACCGCGTTCCTCGAACACGACGGCTACCAGTGCGGCTACTGTACGCCGGGCCAGATCCTTTCCGCCGTGGCGCTGCTCGATGAGGCGAAAAAGGGTGAGCCGAGCCAGGTGACCAAGGACCTGAGCAAGACCGGCCCCGTCGATTTGACGCCGGAAGAGATCAAGGAGCGCATGAGCGGCAATCTCTGCCGCTGCGGCGCCTACCCGGGCATTGTCGCGGCCGTGCAACAGGCCTACGCGCAAGCCGGAGGAACCAATGCATCCGTTTGAGTTTCAGCGTGTCGAAGCACCCGAGGCCGCCGTGCACTCATTGCAGCACGGCAGGAATGCCAAGCTGCTGGGCGGCGGAACCAACTTGGTCGATCTGATGAAGCAGGGCGTGGAGCAGCCGTCGACGCTGATCGACATCAACCGCCTGCCGCTCTCGGACATCACCCCGCTGCCCGACGGTGGCCTGCGCCTGGGCGCGACCGCGCGCAACAGCGATACCGCCGCGCACCCCGGGGTTCGCAGCCAGTACCCGATGCTGTCGCAATCCATCCTGGCAGGCGCCTCGGCACAGCTGCGCAATATGGCTACCGATGGCGGCAACCTGCTGCAGCGCACCCGCTGCTACTACTTCTACGATCCGGCGTACACGCAGTGCAACAAGCGTGTGCCGGGCTCCGGCTGCGCGGCGATCGAGGGCTACAACCGCATCCACGGCATCCTGGGGACCAGTCCCGAGTGCATTGCGACCCATCCCTCGGATATGTGCGTAGCGCTGGCCGCGCTTGAGGCCAAGGTGCGGGTGCGCGGGCCCAAAGGCGAGCGAGCCATCGCCTTCGCCGATTTCCACCGTCTGGCGGGTACCACGCCGCAGCTCGATACCAATCTGAAGCCCGATGAGCTAATCCTTTCGATCGACTTGCCGAAGTCGCCCTATGCGGCGCACTCGCACTACCTCAAAGTCCGCGATCGCGCCTCGTACGCCTTTGCGCTGGTCTCGGTCGCGGCCGCGGTCGAGCTTGACGGCAACACCATTCGAAGCGCCCGCCTTGCCTTGGGCGGCGTGGCGCACAAGCCCTGGCGCGCGGAGGAAGCCGAGCGCTCGCTCAAAGGCAAGCCCGCTACTGCGGAGAGCTACCAAGCCGCGGCGGAGCTCGCGCTAGCAGGGGCGAAAACATACAAGCACAACGCCTTCAAGGTTCCGATGGCAAAGCAGGCGATCGTGCGCGCGTTCACGATCGCGGCGGGAGAACAGGCATGAGCACCGCACCGACGATGACGCCCACAAAAATAGGCGACCCCGTCATCCGTCTCGACGGACGCGCGAAAGTCACCGGGCAGGCGAAGTACGCGGCCGAGTTTGAGGTGCCGAACGTGGCCTATGGCGTAATGGTGACAAGCACCATCGCGAACGGCAGGATCACGCGTATCGACACCTCGGCAGCCGACCAGGCGCCCGGCGTGGTCGCGATCATGACCCCGGCGAACGCGCCCAAGCTGCCCAAGGGTGGTAAGGCAGGCGTCAATCCGCCGGCCGGGCGCGTGCTGCAGCTGCTGCAGGATGCCGAAGTGCACTACAACAACCAGCCAATCGCGGTAGTCGTAGCCAATTCGCTGAACCAGGCGCTGCTCGCGGCTTCCCTGCTCGATGTGCGTTACCAGCAAGACCCACCCAAGCTGGACTTCGCAGCCGGTTTCCCCGATGCGCATACTGGCAAGAACAAGGTTCCGGCGCTGCTGACCAAGGGCGACGTCCCGACCGGCTTTGAGGAGGCCGAGGTCAAGATAGACCAGGTGTACACAACGCCCAAGGAGAACCACAACCCGATGGAGCCGCACGCAACCATCGCCCAGTGGGATGGCGAGCTGCTCACTCTACACGACTCGACGCAGTACATCTTCGGCGTGAAACAGACGGTCGCGAAGACGCTCGGCATTCCGGAGGACAACGTGCGCGTACTGTGCCCGTTCACCGGAGGCGGCTTTGGCTGCAAGGGGTCCACCTGGTCGCACGTCGTGCTCGCCGCGATGGCAGCGAAGGTCGCGAAGCGCCCGGTAAAGCTGGTGTTGGAGCGCCCGCAGATGTTCGGCCCTGTAGGCGGCCGGCCGCAGACGCAGCAGCACATTACGCTCGGCGCCAAGCGCGACGGCACACTCACCGGCATCCGTCATGACGTGTACTCGCACACCTCCGCCATCGAGGATTTCGTCGAGCCCGCCTCCGCGCCAACCCGCATGCTCTATGCCGCGCCCGTCATCACCACCTCGCAGAAGCTGGTCTCGCTCAACGTCGGCACGCCGACGTTCCAGCGCGCGCCGGGCGAGGCCCCCGGCAGCTTTGCGTTCGAGAGCGCTATGGACGAGCTGGCATACGCGCTCAAGATGGACCCGATTGCGCTGCGCCTCAAGAACTACGCCGAGGTAGACCCCACCAGCCGCAAGCCCTTCTCCGGCAAAAACCTGCGCCCGTGCTATAGCCAGGCAGCAGACCGGTTCGGCTGGTCGAAACGCAACCCTGAGCCGCGCTCACATCGCGAGGGTCACGAGCTGATTGGCTACGGCATGGCGACCGCGACCTACCCGGCAAACCGCTCGTCCGCGCAGGCTTCGGTCACCTTTGAGCCAAACGGCCGCGTGACCGTCGCTTCGGGCACGCAGGACCTGGGCACCGGTACCTACACCATCATGGCGCAGGTCGCAGCGGCAACCCTCGGCATGCCCATCGGCCTGGTCGACGCGAAACTCGGGGACACAAAGCAGCCGAAGGGGGTCGTCTCCGGCGGCTCGCAAACCGCCGCTTCCACCAGCCCCGCAGTGCAGGCTGCTGCGCAACAGGCCGTGCTCAAGCTGGTGACGCTTGAGATCGGCAATACCGCGTCGCCTTTCCACGGCGCCCAGACAGACGATCTCGACTTCAAAGCCGGCAAGCTGTTTCGCAAGTCTGCCCCGGCCGACGGAGTCCCGTTCACCGAGATCATTGCCCGCAACGGCAACCAGCCGGTAGAGGCGAAAGCCTCCGCCGAGGCTTCGGAGTCGGTCGAGGAGTTCGCGCAGCACTCCTGGGGCGCCGTGTTCGCCGAGGTCGCGGTCGATGAGAGCCTGGGGATGGCGCGAGTGCGCCGGGTCACGGCAGTCTATGACGTAGGTACGCTGCTAAATGAGAAGACGGCGAAGAGCCAGTTGATCGGAGGCATCGTGTGGGCCGCGGGGCTGGTGCTCGAGGAGGAGACACACATCGACGGGGAAACAGGCCGGCCGGTAAACAACAACCTGGCCGAGTATCATGTGCCGGTGAACCTCGACATGGGTGAAATCGACGTCTCAGCGGTGGGCATCCCGGACAAGAACTTCGAGCCGCTCGGCGCGCGCGGCATCGGCGAGATCGGCATCACCGCCGCCGCGGCAGCCATCGCAAACGCGATCTATCACGCGACCGGCAAGAGAATCCGCGAAGCGCCGATCACGCCGGACAAGCTGTTGGCTTAGGCCTACCGATAGCATCCGCGCTCCAGGCAACGGATGATGTTGCCCAGGAGCGCGGCAAGGGAGCAGTTGGCTCGAGATGACCGCTTTCCTGGCGATTCCAAGGATGCACTTGGGACCGCCAGCGCTGCTCCTGCTAGCTGCGATCTGTTTTTTGTACCTGGACTGTTCCCCGCATCCCATCCCAACGTGCATCCCTCCACGCAGCTCGAGTTCGCTCTTGCGTCCTGTGCCGCACTCGGGCTTCGCCACGGGTTCGATTACGACCACCTGGCCGCGATCACCGACATCACAAGCGTGCAGCGCGGGTGGCGCGAAGGGATGCGCCTGGGGCTGCTTTACGCCCTGGGCCACGCGTGCACCATCGCGTTGCTGGGCGTCGCTGTGGTTGTATTCCGGCTGGCGCTGCCGGTGCACCTCGACGCGGTAGGAGAGCGGGTCGTAGGAGCGACGCTGTTGGCGCTCACCGCGTATATCCTTGTCACTTTCTTTCGACGCAAGCCCGGCCATGCGCACCCTGTAAGCCGGATCGCACTACTCATCTCGGGAGCGCGCTATGTAACGTGGCGCGTTCGCGTCCGGCGCACTCCCTCGCTGTCGCGACCGGACGCGTTTGCGTTTCAGTACGGTCGAAGTTCCGTGTTCACAATCGGCATGCTTCACGGCCTAGGCGCGGAGACACCTTCGCAGCTGGTGCTCTTTCTGCTGGCCGCGAACCTTGGCGGAACCAGCCGAGGAATCCTCGGGCTGCTCTGCTTTA
>CAXTSA010000243.1:0-210 GCA_964246755.1 uncultured Acidobacteriaceae bacterium | reverse complement strand
GCTTCCGGGATTTTTGCCGGCAGCGTGCGACGGCCATGGCTGCAGTCGCTCTTGACCCTGGTTACCGCGGCCTACAGCTTTGCCATCGGATTGATCTTTATCCTCGGCGCGTCCGAGCGACTGCCCGCGCTGGTGCGATGACAGGATGGGGAGTGCGATACCATTTGCCTATGAACCTGCAGGACAAAGCAGCGCTGCTCGATGAGCAGC
>CAXTSA010000242.1:0-4734 GCA_964246755.1 uncultured Acidobacteriaceae bacterium | reverse complement strand
GGGCACGACCGAGCGCCGCGTCCCCACCGCACGGGTGATCACGCTGCGCATGGGCGACCGTGCGGCCTGCTCCTCCGTGATCACGGCCATGCGCAGCTGCTCGGCAATCAGCGAGTGGTCCTCGGTGCAGCGCGTCAGGCCGCCGCGCCGCCACCGGTAGCACCGGCTATCCCCCACATGCACCACGGCCATCTCGCGCGGCCCGCAGGCGACCAGCGCGACCAGCGTGGTTCCCATGCCGTTGAGCGAAGGCTCGTGCGCAGCCCGCGCATGCACACGCCGGTTGGCCGCACAAACAGCCTGCTCGATGGCCCTGGAAGTGCGCTGCGTTTCCGGGAGCGCCCCAAGGTGTTCAAGAAATGCCTCAACAGCCGCCCTGCTCGCGATCTCTCCACCGGCCGCCCCGCCCATCCCGTCACACACCACGAACAAGCCCGCTTCGAGCGAGTAGCTCCAGGCGTCCTGGTTGGTTGTGCGCATGCACCCCGCGTGGCTCAGGGCGGCAACAACGGTATGGAGCGCGACAGGCACGGGACCACTCTACACGCCCCGCAGCGATCTTGCGCATGCTTTCGCGCCCTGGGATCCACGTGTTTCCCAACTCGGGAATCACGTCCCACTATGGGAACGCTACTGGCTTCCCTGCGCCTTCTTCGCCCCGAGCTCCGGCACGGAAACGGCAAGTCCGGACACTTCGCCCTCGACATGCAGGGGCTGCTCGCCGGGGGCGTAATGATGGACAGCGTGGCTTTCCGTGTGACTCGTCGGTACGCTACCGGCCGGGTTCGGGATGTCCTCATACTCCATATCCGCCCCATCGCTCACACGGAGAACGTAATCGCCTTCGGGTACGAAGCTCAGGGTCCAGCCTGTGTCACCCTGAGTCAGTTTCGTGTTCACGGCCTCGGAGTGGTCATCGGCGTAGAGCAAAGCGACGTGGCCGCCGTTGACGGTGTGCCCATCGCGAGCCGCGACAATGCTCCCCGCGACGCTGTGCAGCTTGGCCAGCGGGACCTGGATGTCCTCGCCCGGCCGCTCCTCACCGAGTTTGAGGAGGAACGGCGTCGCCTCCTTCGGCCGCAGCTTGTTGCCGGAGTAAATGGGGATGGTGTAGTCATCGTTGTTGATACTGAAGCTCTGGCCGCTGACGTCGTAGTTGGTCTTGCTCAGGCACAGCTGCACGGCCAGCAGGTACTCGCGCGCGGGCAGGCTGCTGATGCGGTAGGTCCCCCGGTCATCGGTGGTGGTTGAAAGCGTGTCCTGCACGGGGCCTGTTCGCGGCTCCACCCACTTGTCTTTCTGGCGGACCAGCAATTGCACCTCGAGCCCTGCGGCTGGGCTGCCATCGTCGTACAGCACCGTTCCGCTCACCGCTGCCCCGCGCTCCAGCGTGACATCGATGGCCGCCGGCAGGTTTGCCTGCACCGTCACGCGCGGAATCCCCTTCGCGATCTCCGCTTTCAGGTCTTTGTCAGGCTGCGTGAGCTGCTCGCGGGTAGCGGCCAGCTTTGCCAGCGGCGATACGTACCCCGGCTCCGAAGCGAACACATAGTAAGCGCCGGGCGCAACATGCTGCACGGTGAACGAGCCGTCCGGAAGCGTTTGCACGCCGCTCATGTGCGCGGTCACCGACTTGTTTTCGCTGGAGGTGTAGCCGTCGATCGCGTCGGCCGGTTCAAGCACAACCTTGGCAAGCCGGGCTGGCCCGTTGGTATCCGCGCAGTACACATGGCCCGTGACGACGCCCAGGGGCACAGTTTTGACGGGCGGGGTGTGCTGCGCGAACGAGGTTGTGGCTGCGGCAAGCAGCAGGGTTCCGACGGCAACGCGCATAGAAGCCTCCGGGTCTACGCGAGCCAGTATAGCTGCTCCTTCGCCGCCCGGAGGCTTGTTTTCTTTAATGGTGTTTCAGGCGTATTTGTCATGGCAGAGCCTGCCGCGCAAAAGGACACCGGCGGCCGACGAACGAATCCCCGCGCCGGCATCCCCGGCAAGCGCTATTGCCCGGCCCGGCCCAGCTTTGCTTCCGCTTCAAGGACAACCATGCGCGCCGCCGCGTACTTCGCGGGGTCGTCGCCGGCATCGGATTGCTGCTTCTGGCCGTCCTGTAACTGTTTTTCGGCAGCCGCATGGTCCACCTTGTCCGGAGCCTCGGCATACTCGACCAGAACGGTAATCCGGTCGGGCAGCACCTCGGCAAAGCCGCGCGCAACGACATACTTCTGCTCGCCGCCTTCGCCGCCCGTGCCGCCGGAAGCTCCCCGGATCACCAGGTCACCCGCGCCGATCGCGGTTAGCAGCGGCGCCGCCCCGGGCAGCGCCTCGAGTACGCCGGCCTGACCGGGGAGCGTGATGGAGTCCGCCTCCGTGTCGATGAGGATGCGCTCCGGCGTCACGACCCGGACCTTGAGCTTGCCTTGCGCGTAGTTCGTCTCTTCCGCCACGGCGCTACTTCTGCTCCTTCAGCGTTTCCGCCGCCTTCAGCACATCCTCAATCGTGCCCTTAAGATAAAACGCCTGTTCCGGCACGTCATCGTGCTTGCCTTCAATGACCTCCTTGAACGAGCGCACCGTGTCGGCGACCTTGCAATACGCGCCGGGGATGCCGGTGAACTGCTCGGCCACATGGAACGGCTGCGACAGGAATTTCTGCACCTTGCGCGCCCGGTTCACGGTCAGGCGATCTTCTTCCGAGAGCTCGTCGATGCCCAGGATGGCGATGATGTCCTGCAGGTCTTTGTATCGCTGCAGGATGCGTTTGACTCCCTGCGCGACGTCGTAGTGCTCCTGCCCGACAGCGCGGGGCGAGAGGATGCGCGAGGAAGAGGCGAGCGGATCGACCGCCGGGTAGATGCCGAGCTCGGAGAGCGGGCGCGACAGGGACGTCACGGCGTCCAGGTGAGCGAAGGTCGTCGCCGGCGCCGGATCGGTGAAATCGTCAGCCGGAACATAGACCGCCTGGACCGAGGTGACGGAACCCTTCTTGGTCGAGGTGATCCGCTCCTGCAGCTCGCCCATTTCGGTCGACAGGTTCGGCTGGTAGCCGACCGCGGATGGCATGCGGCCCAGCAGCGTCGAAACCTCCGACCCGGCCTGGGTGAAGCGGAAGATGTTGTCGATAAATAGGAGCGTATCGGCGCCTTCTTCGTCGCGGAACTCCTCGGCAATGGTCAGCGCGGAGAGCGCGACGCGCAGACGCGCGCCGGGCGGCTCGGTCATCTGGCCATAGATCAGCGCGGCTTTTGACTTCGGCAGGTCCTTGAGATCGATGACGCCGGCCTCCTGGAACTCGAGCCAGAGATCGTTGCCCTCGCGGGTCCGCTCGCCTACCCCGGCGAACACGGAAAAGCCGCCATGGTTCTGCGCTACATTATTGATCAGTTCCTGGATGATGACCGTCTTGCCGACCCCGGCGCCCCCGAACAGGCCGATTTTGCCGCCCTTCAGAAACGGCTGGATCAGGTCGATGACCTTGATGCCGGTCTCAAACATTTCCTCTTGCGTCGACTGCTCCTCGAAGAGCGGAGCCGGGCGGTGGATGGGCATGTGCTTCTTCGCGTTCACGGGCCCGAGCTCGTCGACCGGTTGGCCGATGACGTTCAGGATGCGGCCCAGGGTCTCGCGGCCTACCGGAACCATGATCGGCGAGCCGGTGTCGATCACCTTCATGCCGCGCACCATGCCCTCGGTCGCCTCCATCGCGACGCAGCGCACCCGGCCGTCGCCGATGTGTTGCTGCACTTCGAGGATCACGTTGACGGGGTTAGGCACGTTGAAGCCCTCGCTCGTGACGCGCAACGCCTGGAAAATGCCCGGCATCTTGGTTTCGTCAAACTGCACGTCCACCGCGGGACCGGAGATCTGGACGACGTGGCCGATGTTCCCCTCGGCCTCGTGCCCGTCTTTGTTCTCGCCGGCCCGGTTTCCGGTCTGGGAGTTTTCTCCGTAGTGCTCGGCCATGGTATCCACACCGGCCGGTGCCCCTTGCTGCTCCACTGCTTCTTCTGGCATAGTCTTCTCTTTCTCGATCCGCGCCGGGGCGAAGCGCAGCTAAACCGCGGCCGCGCCCGACACAATCTCGATGATTTCCTTGGTAATGGCCGCCTGCCGCACGCGATTCATCGTCAGCGTCAGCGAGTCGATCAACTCGCCCGCATTGTTGGTCGCCGCGTCCATCGCGGTCATGCGCGCGGCGTGCTCGCTCGCGATCGACTCCAGGCACGCATAGTAGAGCAGCGCCGAAACGTAGCGCGGCAGCAGCGCCTCGTACACCTCGGAGGCCGGCTGGTCGTAAAGGTAGTCGACCTCCGCGGTCCCGAAGCGCTTGGACTCATCCTCGTGCTGCGCGCGAATCGCTTCCTGCTCCTCGTCGCGCAGCGTGATGCCGGCCGTCAGTGCCGCCACGGCGGCCGTCTGTTTATGTTCCTCGGTCGGCTCGATGCGCTTAACCACCACGCGCTGCGAGATCACCGACTTGAACTCGTTGTAGGCCAGGTACACGGCATCGATCTCAGCCGCAGCGTAGCGGGCCACGATATCTTCGCTCACCCCGCGGACATCGTCGAAGGTCAGCCGGTCGAGCAGGATATGCGCAGCCTGCTCGTTGGCCAGGAACTCGACCTCCGCTTTGCGCGAGCGCTCCGGTCGCGCCAGCGGCTGGTTCTGGTCCGGCGCACGGGCTCTGCCGAACAGGGCAAACCGGTAGCTGCGCCGGAAAAAATCGCGGCCCATTCG
>CAXTSA010000241.1:0-4737 GCA_964246755.1 uncultured Acidobacteriaceae bacterium | reverse complement strand
CCATGCCATGGGCATTCCGTTGACCGACATGGTCGTCTATGACCCCTACCAGATTAATGGCGGCCTTACCCCGGCGCGGCTCAAGGCCGCCAAGGTCATCCTGTGGAAGGGCCACTGCTCGGTCCATCAGCGATTCCTGCCCGACCACGTTGATCAGGTCCGCGCCAGGTACCCGGGCGTCCAGGTCATCTGTCACCCGGAGTGCCGCTGGGAGGTCTGCCAGAAAGCCGATGCCCTCGGCTCCACCGAGCGCATCATCCAGTTCGTCGAGCAGCAGCCGGAGGGCGCAACCGTGGCCATCGGCACCGAGATTCACCTCGTCAACCGGCTCGCCCGGCGGTTCGCGCCCGAAGGCAAAAAGGTCATCACCCTCGACGACACCGGCTGCCTGTGCACCACCATGTTCCGCATTAGCCCGCAGCACCTCTGCTGGGTGCTGGAAAACCTGATCGAGGGCCGCGTTGTGAACCAGATCACTGTCCGCGAGGACACAAAGCACTGGGCAAAAGTTGCCCTCGATCGTATGCTCGAGGTCAAAGCCTAGTCGTACAGTGAAGGAGCGCCCCGCACTCGCCAGGTGGGCAAGCGGGTTAGAATCTGCTGCATCTGCTTCGCAAGCCGCTTCTCGGCTGTTTCGTGGCCACGAAAGGTGATCTCCGATGCAGCCGGGGCGCTCCGCGAACACGTACCGATGGGCACTCAATCTCTACTTCGCCTTCATCGCAGTCGTCACGCTCGCGTACGGGCTGCTCATCCCGCGTATCGACCGCAGCTGGATTATTTCCGACTGGCTCATCAACTACCAGGGAGGCTTTGTCCGCCGCGGACTGCCCGGCGAGGCCGCCTACCTGCTCGGCCGCTTGTTTCACCTTACCCCCGTCCTGTTCGTCGTTCTTTTCTACTTCTCCCTGTACGCCGTTTTCCTGTTTTCTTTTCGCGATCTCCTCTTGCGTTCTTCGCGAAGCCCGTGGGTCGTCGCCCTGCTCCTTTCACCCGCCACCCTCGCATTCCCCGTGCTGGACATGCAAGCGGGTTTCCGCAAGGAGCTCATCTACATCGCGGCGCTCTCGTTTTTTCTGGTCCTGCTCCGCCGAGGCCGGCTCGGCCCTGTCGAAGCGGCGGTCTACCTCTCGGCCGCGATCCTGGCCGGCACCCTCGCTCACGAGTCGCTTATCTGCTACAGCCTCTACTTCTTCGCGGCGCTCGTGCTCGGGGGGCGCACCCTCGGGCAGGCTGCCCGGCAGTTTGCCGTCCCATTCGCGCTGGGCCTGGTCGCAGCCGCTCTTTGCGCGCGCTACCTCGGCAACTTCCGGACCGCTTCGCACATCTGCTCCTCGCTCGGCTACCCGCTGATTCTCTCCATGCCGAATAACCAGGTCTGTTGGGGCGGCGCCATCACCTATCTGACCTCCACACGCGCCGAAGCCCTCGAACAAACGCGCCGTTTGTACGGGCGTTATCACTACTTCCGCTCCTACTGCTGGCCGCTGCTTCTGGCCCTCGCCCCGGCGGTTGCGGGCAGCTTCGCGCTCTCCCGCTGCCGCCTCCGCCGCGAGTTACAGATCCTCTGGGGTACGGCGGCACTCTCTTTCCTGGGCTCGCTCGTGCTGTTCGTCTACGCCATCGACTGGGGCCGCTGGATCTACATCCACATTGTCAGCATCGCCGTGCTCCTGCTCTTTCTCGATGGGCGAGCTCGCGAGCTTCCCTCAAAGTGCGCTGACGAGCCGGCCTGGCCCCGAACGCCGCAATGCCGGTTCGCCGCCGCCCTGCTGCTGGCCGCATACGCGGGTCTCTGGACCCTGCCCCATGCCGTAGAGGAACAGCCGCCCCGCTTCGGATACATCAGCCTGGCCCCTCAGTTGCAGTCCCATCTGCACCACGCGCCTTGAGAGCCTGCCGTTTCGCCGTAAACCGCCAGCGCCGGGCTTCATCCCGTCCAAACCAACGAGTTACGAATCAGCCCCGGCATTGATGCCCGGTGCCAAAGACGCTATCCTAAGGGGTCATGACTCAGGTCGAAGCCACCCAGTTCCGAAAGCTGTGCGAGCAGGCCGGCCTCGCCGTCACGCATCAGCGGCAGATTATCTACGACGTCCTGCGCTCCACCGACGGCCACCCCAGTCCGGAAGAGCTGTACGCCCGCGTCAAGCGGAGAATCCCTTCCATTTCGCTCGCGACCGTGTACAAGAACCTCCACCTGTTCATCGGCTCCGGCATCTTCCAGCAGGTTTCGCTCCACCACGGGTCCATGCGGGTTGAAACCAACCAGACCCGCCACCACCACCTGCTGTGCACTCGCTGCAAAGCCATTGAGGACATCGACGCCGAGGTGCTCGGCCTCCCCGAAGCCCCGCGGGAGCTGCCCGGCGGCTTCCGCATGGAGCGCCTCGCGGTAGACGTGCTCGGCGTCTGCACGCGCTGCCAGGCGGACCAGGTCCAGGCGGGGGAGCCAGCCCCCGCGCCGACCACTCCGGCCACCCCTGTCCTGCACTAACCCCAGCCCCCTCTGGAACTGTTTCGAATCTTTTTGCGTATCCCCCGGCATGAGCGCGCTAGCATGCACGTTGACGGCTTTCGGCCCCCTCGGGAGCGATCTTTTGAGCGACAAGGCAGGCAGCGCCCGGGCCTTCGGCGCGAGAATGGCCGAGCACCCGCGCGAGCAATCCTCCGCCGAACCGGCCGCCGCGGCGCACCGGTCGGTCGGGGACGCGGGTTCGAGGCAACAGGTGGATGCGCACTGGACAGCGGTTGTCGGCAGGTGCCTCCGAGGCGACTCGCTCGCCTGGACGGAGCTTGTGCGCACGCATTACGGCCGCGTGTATTCACTCTGCTACCGGTTCACCGGCTCCTCGCATGATGCCGAGGACCTGACCCAGGACATCTTCCTCAAGGTCTACGGCAGCCTGCGCCAGTTTGACCCCGCCCGCGGATCGCTTGCCGTGTGGGTTGCCACCCTCACGCGCAACCACCTGGTCGACCATTACCGGCGATCGCGGCTCCAGCGCGCTTCCGACTCGCTCGACGCCGGCTGGGACGAGGCCGGGGCCGAGCTTGCCGGCAGCATTCGCCTGGAAGACCCGCGTCCCGACCCCCATGCCCGGGCGCTTGAGCGGGAGCTTGAGCGCGAGGTGCAGGCCGCGCTTGCCACCGTGTCGCCGGAGCTGCGCGAAGCGGTGATCCTGCGCGACCTCCAGGACATGGACTACAAGGAGATTGCCGCGGTGCTGCGCGTCCCGGAAGGGACGGTCAAGTCGCGCATCAGCCGCGGACGGGCCGAGCTCGCGCGCATCCTCGGCCGCCAGGGAAGGCAGGTGAGCTAGATGAGCAAGGAAGCGAAATACGAAAGCAGCCTGCACGAAGGGGAAAGCTGTGTAAAGTGGGAGGCGGCGCTGGCCGAACAGCTCGACGGCGCGCTTTCCCCTGAGAAGGAACAGGCTTTCCGCAAGCACGCCGGGACGTGCGAGTCCTGCGCGACGCTGCTGCGCGAGTCTGTCCGCGGCCGCGACTGGGTCCGCCTGCTCCATGACACGCCTCCGGTCGTGCCGGCCGATCTGCTCGGCAAGATACTCGCGAAAACGGCCGAGCTGCCTCAGCCTGCCGAGGGCGCCTTCACCGATGCGCTGCCCGTGCCGTCCCCGGCCTTCCAACGGGAGCGCGCGGCAGGCTTCGTCATGACCGCGGCCATGGCTTTTTTCTCGATAGCGCTCACGCTTTCGGTTTCCGGCATTCGCCTCGGCGACATTCCGGCCGCGGTACATGGTTCCCTCTCCATCCAGGCCACGGCCTCGCGCCAGTTCTTCAATACCAAGAAGCAGGTCGTCAGCTTCTACGACAACCTCCTGGTCGTACGCGAGGTCGAGGCCACGGTTGAAGACCTTCGCCAGTCCGCACAGGGTGGGGGCGAACCCCGCCCCGCGCCCCGCGAGAAGGGCAAACACCTCCAACCCAGCGCTTCAGTGGGGCTCGCACCCTTGCTGGCCGGCGGTTACGTTTTTCTGCGATTCGAGGCCGAGGAAAGGAACCTTCTATGAACTGCGCCAACCACCCCGAGCGCACGGCCACTGCCTTCTGCCAGAACTGCGGCAAAGCGCTTTGCCCCGAGTGCACCCGCACTCCTCCGCAAACCCCGGATGGTCTGATCCTTTGCGAACCCTGCCTGCTTGCCCGCCGACCGGGGCAGTCTGCCGCGCCGGGAGCCGGAAGCACCTCTGCGGCTTGGAGCGCCGTCCCGCCACACACCGGGTTTCCGCCTTCAGACGCCCCCTTCACGGGCGGGTTCCCCGGCGCGCCCGGCTCCTTTCAAGCTTCGGCGGCAACCGGTTCCGTGCCGCCCGATGCAGTGCCGCCCGGTTACGCCGCCGTACCCGGGGCGTTCCCCTCAGCGCCCCATGCCGGCGCGGGCGCCAGCCCCGTGCTTGCCGGGCTGCTGGGCGTCATCCCCGGCGTCGGCGCCATGTACAACGGCCAGTTCATCAAGGCGCTGCTCCACGTCGTCATCTTCATCGTGCTGATCGGCCTGAGCGAGCATTTCGGTCTGGCCGGAATTCTGATCGCCGCCTGGGTCTTTTACCAGGTCTTCGACGCCGCCCAGACCGCCTCGGCCCGGCGCGATGGCCGCCCCCTGCCCGACCCCTTCGGCATTCTCGACATGAGCCGGCGCCTGGGCCCACAAGCCGCTGCATACGCTCCCTATGCCCCGGTGCCGCCGCCGGTCACCTCCACACCACCTGTGTC
>CAXTSA010000240.1:0-4749 GCA_964246755.1 uncultured Acidobacteriaceae bacterium | reverse complement strand
ACACTGGTGTGGGTTGAGCGGGCAGCGGAGTGCCGGGACAGAGGTATTGACGAACAAGGTACGGAGGCGGCGGAGGAGGCCGGAGTCGCAGGCAACCTCCGAGCCCCGGTTTGACGCTCGACAACCCGGGCCCATAGAATCCTCGCAGCGCCCCGAACGCCTGGGCGCGTCTCTTCTCCGCCGGGGCCAACGTACCCGAGCGTAGCGCGGAAGAGGGATCGGCTCCGGAATGGATGCCGTCCAGCACAAGAATCCGATAGGAGTTCCACCTTTCCCATGAAGCTTTCGCTGTCCCTCGCAAGCCTGCTCGCCACTGGGCTCGCCTCCTCTGCCGCACTTGCGCAGACCACGGCGCCCTCCGCTCCTTCTTCCGCTTCCGCCTCGGCTACAGCCGCTCCAGCGGGACCTGCGAAGGTCG
The DNA here is from genome assembly GCA_964246755.1 of uncultured Acidobacteriaceae bacterium. GTDB lineage: Bacteria > Acidobacteriota > Terriglobia > Terriglobales > Acidobacteriaceae > EB88. The sequence goes on along the minus strand of CAXTSA010000240.1, from coordinate 4,331 downwards.
CTATCATCATGTTTCAGGCTGCTGTCGCGCAAACCAATGAAGGTAAGCGCAACTTTGAAGAGATTGAGAAAAAGTACCAGCCGAAGCAGACACAGTTAAAGCAGCAGAGCGATGACATCGACAGTCTGAAGAAGCAGCTCCAGTCGCAAAGCGCGACGCTGAGCGACACCGAACGCGCACAGCGGCTCAAGACGATCGACGACAAGGAAAAGTCTCTGCAGCGCCAGGGCGAAGACGCGCAGAACGATTTTCAGCAGGAGATCCAGCAGACCTACGCGCAGCTAGCGCAAAAGGTCTACGGCAGCGTGCAGAGCTATGCGCAGCAGAATGGATACACGCTGGTGCTCGATGCCTCGCAGCAGCAGAGCCCGGTGCTGTACACCACGCAGGGTAACGACATTACCGAGGGCGTGATCGCGGCCTACAACCAGAAGTCAGGGATTGCGGCTCCGCCGCCGTCGGCGCCCAGCCCGGCCGGTACCACTGGCGCGACGACCACGCCGCGTAGCAGCACTGCTCCGGCAGCACGCCGTACCACGCCGGCGGCACACTAGAGCGTTTGCAGCATAAAAGAGCCGCCGGGTAACCCCCGGGGGTTTTTGGGGCCAGATTATCCGGCTTACGCCGTGGCTTTTTTGCGTCAATGATATCGCGGACCGGGCCTACGATGCCTATTCGCCCTGTGGATATTTTTGTGAAAAAAGCAACTGTGAATGGTGTGTGACACCAAAGTTCCTGCTGCAAAAATGCTGCAATCCAAACTGGAATTTCCTTCTAAGTTGCTCAGCGCAAACGGGTAAAGAAGAAAGACGTGGAAGGCGCGTCGTCTCCGCTGCTCCAAGGGGCCGGGCGAGGCTGGGAAAAGATTTCCCACAAATCGAGAGACCAGCCGGTAACCTGTACAACCGCGCGAAGGTGACCGGAAGGACTATCTGGAGCTGTCCTCGCCGATCTTGAGTACCGCCAGAAAGGCCTCCTGCGGAATGTCGACCTTGCCGATCCGCTTCATGCGCTTTTTGCCTTCCTTTTGCTTGTCGAGCAGTTTGCGCTTGCGGGAGATGTCGCCGCCGTAGCACTTGGCGATGACGTTTTTCTTGATCGCGGAGACGGTTTCGCGCGCCACGATTTTGGAGCCGATGGCGGCCTGGATAGCGACCTCGAACATCTGGCGGGGGATGAGCTCGCGCATTTTTGAGACCAGCGCGCGGCCGCGTTCGTAGGCGAAGTCGCGGTGCACGATGATCGAGAGCGCATCAACGGGCTCGCCGGAGACGAGGATGTCGAGCTTGGACATGGGCGAGACCCATGTGCCGGCGAGCGTGTAATCGAGGGATGCGTAGCCGCGCGAGACGGACTTGAGCCGGTCGTAGAAGTCGAGCACGATCTCGTTGAGAGGCAGCTCGTAGGTGAGCTTGACGCGCGTGGCGCTGACGTACTCGAAATTCTGCTGGCGTCCGCGTTTTTCCTCGACCAGCTTGAGGATGCCGCCGACGTACTCCTCATTGGTGAGGATGGTCGCGGTGATGACGGGCTCTTCGATCTGCTCGATCTCACTCGGATCGGGCCAGCGCGAGGGGTTGTCGACCTCGATGGTTTTGCCGTCGGTGAGCGTGATCTTGTAGCGCACGCTCGGCGCGGTGGTGATGAGGTCGAGCGAGAACTCGCGCTCCAGGCGCTCCTGGATGATCTCCATGTGCAGCAGGCCGAGAAAGCCGCAGCGGAAGCCGAAGCCGAGAGCGGCGGAGCTTTCGGGCTCGATGGAAAAGGAGGAATCGTTGAGCCGCAGTTTTTCGAGTGCGTCGCGCAGCAGCGTGTGCTCGTGCGAGTCGACGGTGTAGATGCCGGCGAAGACCATGGACTTGATGTCTTCAAAGCCGGGCAGGGCTTCCGCCGCGGGCCGCGAAACCTCGGTGATGGTGTCGCCGATTTTTGTGTCGGCGACGTTCTTGATGGTCGCGACGAAGAAGCCCACCTCGCCGGCGGAGAGCTCGAGGATTTCAACCGGCTTGGGGGTGAGCACGCCGAGCGACTCCACGTCGAACTCACGATTGTTGGACATGAGGCGGATGCGCGCGCCCTTGCGCAGGCGGCCGTGGATGACGCGCGCGAGCACGATGACGCCGCGGTAGGGGTCGAACCAGGAGTCGAAGATGAGCGCCTGGAGCGGCGCTTCGGCGTCGCCGAGCGGCGGAGGCAGGCGGTGGACGACCGCTTCCAGAATGTCGGGGACGCCCTGGCCGGTTTTCGCGCTGACCGGGATGGCGTCGGTCGCGTCGAGACCGACGGACTTTTCGATCATCTCCTGCGTGCGCACGATGTCGGCCGAGGGCAGGTCGATTTTGTTGATGACCGGGATGATTTCGAGCCCGTTCGAGATGGCGAGATAGGCGTTGGCAAGCGTTTGCGCCTCGACCCCCTGGGAGGCATCGACGACCAGCAGAGCGCCCTCGCAGGAGGCGAGCGAGCGCGAGACTTCGTAGGAGAAGTCGACGTGACCGGGCGTGTCGATGAGGTTGAGCTGGTAGGTCTTGCCATCCTTGGCGGGGTACATCATGCGCACGGAATGGGCCTTGATGGTGATGCCGCGCTCGCGCTCCAGGTCCATCGCGTCGAGCACCTGCGCCTGCATTTCGCGCGCGGTGAGCGAGCCCGTGAGCTCGAGCAGGCGGTCGGAGAGCGTCGATTTGCCGTGGTCGATATGCGCGATGATCGCGAAGTTGCGGATGAGGCTGTTGTCCATAATGGCGAAGCGCAGCCGGAGCGGCTGCGCACCCCTGAAGTTTACCACCCGGCTACGGGCCGTCGGCGAGCGGCGCAAACCATCTACAATACAAGCGGATTGCTTACTTCGCGCATGTCTGTTCTGAGAACCCTCGCCACTCTGCTGCTTGCGGCCGCGGTGTGTGCTCCGTGCCTGGCCGCGTCGGTTGTGCCGGCCGTTCAGGTTTCGGGCCAGGCTTCGGGTGAGACTACCGGAAGAGCGAGCGCCGCGCCCGTGCCCCAGGCCAACAATGCGCACGATGCCCTGCTGATCACCTCTGTGGAGCAGGCCTACGCCGCCGGGTTGACTGCGTACCAGGCGGGCAAGGCGGATGAAGCGCGCGCGGACTTTGACCACGCCGTCGACCTGCTGCTCGAGAGCGGCGCGGACATCAAGAACAACGCGGCTCTGTCGGCGGAGCTGGACCGCGTGGTGGACTCGGTGAATACGCTGCAGCTGGATGCGCTGCGGCAGGGCGCGCCGCAGGAACCCCGCGAAGATACGCCGGTCGATATTGCGAACGACGTCACGTTTCCGGTGGACCCGAACGTGAAGGCGCAGGCGATCGCTGAGCTGCGAACGACGCAGTCGGATCTGCCGCTGGTGATCAACGATTACGTCGCGAGTTATATCAACTTTTTCTCGAGTAACGGCCGCGGCCACGGGACGATCGTGGCGTCGCTGCAACGCGCGGGCAAGTACAAGGCGATGATCCAGCGGGTGCTGAAAGAAGAAGGCGTGCCGCAGGACCTGGTGTACCAGGCGGTGGCGGAGTCGGGCTTCCGCACGCAGGCGGTGAATCCGAAGTCGGGCGCGGCGGGCATGTGGCAGTTCATGCCGTACGGCACCTACGGCCTGGAAAAGACGGGCTGGTATGACGAGCGCTTCGATCCTGAAAAAGCGACGCGAGCTTACGCTCGCGACATCAAGAAGACCTATGCGCAGCTGGGCGACTGGTATCTTGCGATGGCCGCGTATGACTGGGGCACCGGTAATATTCAACGCGCCGTGCAGCGCACCGGCTACGTGGACTTCTGGGAGCTGTACCGCCGCAACAACCTGCCGCAGGAGACCAAGAACTACGTCCCGATTATTCTCGCGGTCGCCATCATGGCGAAGAACCCGAAGCAGTATGGGCTGGAGGGGATTGTGCCGGATGCTTCCGTGCAGCCGGACACGGTCACGACGAAGTATTCGGTTTCGCTGCCGCTGGTTGCCGACATCACCGGCGCTTCGCTGAGCACGGTCGAGGAGCTGAACCCGAGCCTGCTGCGGGGGCGCACGCCGCCGGACGAACCCTTCGAGCTCAACATCCCGGCAGGCACGACCGCGCTCTACAACCAGCGCATCGCCGAGATCCCCGAAGACAAGCGCACGAGCTGGCGGTTTCATGTGCTGAACGGCGGAGAGACGCTTGACGATGTGGCGCGCACGTTCCACGCCACGGCGTCGGAGATCGCGTTCACCAACCAGCTGGATGCGACGAGCAGCCTCACCGGTGTGAATGCGCTGGTGATTCCAGAGGCGCCTGTCGCGGCGGCATCGCTTGCGAGCGCGAGCGCGCATGCGG
>CAXTSA010000239.1:0-4766 GCA_964246755.1 uncultured Acidobacteriaceae bacterium | reverse complement strand
GCTCAAGGTTCCGACCCGGCCCCGGGCCGCCCGCTGCCGGGTCGCGGTGATCTGGATCGACTGGTACGCCTACCACATCGCGCGGGTCACGGGTCTGGCCGCACATACCGAGCTGGCCGGTTCTGTCGCGGGCATCGAGCTGGTCGGCGGCGTGGGCGTGCACGCCGGCCTGCGCTTCCGCGAGGAGCTGCCGCCCGGGCTGCCGGTCGAAACCCTGTTCCCCGGGGAGAACTGGCCGCGTGCGTGGTACGGCGCCGGGCAGCTGCGCATCGCGCGGAAGCTCTGGCAGCGGCTCGACCAGCTCGACCCCCAGGTCGTCCTGGTACCCGGCTACTACACGCTGCCCGCGCTTGCCTCCGCCGTGTGGGCGCGGGTTCACCGGCGCAAGAGCGTTCTGATGACCGAAAGCACACGGGCTGATCACCGGAGATCCCGGTGGAAGGAGGCTCTCAAGGGCCTGCTGATCCGGAGCCTGTTCCGCTGGGCCGTGGCCGGCGGCAAAGCGCACGTCCGGTACCTGGCCGATCTCGGCTTTCGCGCGGACCGCGTCGCCCGCTTCTACGATGTCGTCGACAATGACGGGCTGTATCACCGGCGAGAGAAGCTGGCGCGCGCCGGACGCGCACGCTGGGCACTGCCCGAGCGCTACTTCCTCTACGTCGGGCGGCTGGCCGAGGAGAAGAACCTCTCCGGCCTGCTGGAGGCCTACCTTGCTTACCGCGAGCGCGGCGGAGGGTGGCCGCTGGTGCTGGTCGGCGACGGTGCCGAGCGCACCGCGCTCGAAGCCCGCGCCGCTCAATCCCCGTGTGCCCGCGACATCCACTTTTTCGGCCACAAGAGCTCTTCCGAGCTCGGGCCCTTCTACGCCTTCGCCGGCTGCTTCGTTCTGCCCAGCACGCGGGAGCCCTGGGGTCTCGTCGTGAATGAGGCTATGGCTTGCGGGCTGCCCGTTGTCGTGTCCGACCGCTGCGGCTGTGCCGAAGACCTGGTCGTGGCCGGGGGAAACGGCTTCCTTTTCGATCCCGCCTCGCCCGGCGAACTTGCCGCCGCGCTCGCAAGGGTCGAGCAGCTAACCGAGGACGAGCGGGCGCGCATGGGCTCGAACTCACTGCGACAGATCGCGGCTTACTCCCCGGAGCAGTTCGGGGAGCAGATTGCGGCGATTGTGAGCGCTTGAGATGAGCGAGCATATGCCTATTCGCGGGGTCGGAAAAGCTGTCCCGGGCCAGGGTCCGCGTGAATCGCTGCGCGAGATTGTGCCGGACAGAGGCGCTGAAATTACGACGCCTGGAGTCGCACTGCCAGCCGACGCTCGAGCGCATGAAGCAGCAGCGAAGCCCGCGGAGGCTCCGATCGGCAACTGGCTCAGTGTGGTCTCGCACCTGGACCCGAAGTACGGCGGCCTGAGCTCGGTGGTGCCCCACCTGGCCTCGCTGCTCACCAACAGCGGGCGCTTCCACGTACAGGTCGAGGCTTTTTGCCTGCCGTCCGAGCACTCGAAGCCGGCCGGCTACTCCGATCTCCAGGTCTCCTTCTGGCCCACCAGCCGCCTCACCTGGCTGCGCAACCGCTCGTTCTCCCGCATGTTCCGACGGGACATTGCTCAGTGCGACGGGGTGCACATCCATGGATTGTGGGAGCAGAGTACACTGGCGGCCGTGCGCGGGGCGCGCACACTCGCGAAGCCCTACATCCTATCGGCGCACGGCATGCTCGAGCCATGGGCGCTCGGCAGCAAGCGCCTCAAAAAGGGGCTGTACGCGGCGATGTTTGAACGGGCGCACCTCCAGAACGCCGCCTGCCTGCATGCGCTGACCGCGGCCGAGGCGCGCAACTACCGCGACTTTGGCTGCCGCGGCCCGATCGCCGTTATCCCGAACGGCGTCGATGTACCCTCCACGCTCAGCCCCGACCTGTTTCTCGAGGCTTTTCCGGCGTTGCGCGGCAAGCGCGCGGTGCTGTTCCTGGGGCGGCTGCACAAAAAGAAAGGCGTCGACCTGCTTCTCCGGGCATGGGCCAGGGTCGCTCCCCTATTCCCCGATGCCTGCCTGGTGCTGGCCGGACCGGCGGAGCCCGCGCGGGCTGCCGAGCTCGAAAAGCTGGCCTTTCGACTGGGCATTTCGGAGCAGGTGCTGTTTACCGGGATGCTGGACTACCCAATGAAGTGGAGCGCGCTCGCCTCGGCGGAGTGCTTCGTGCTGCCTTCCTACTCCGAGGGCCTGAGCGTGGCCACGCTGGAGGCCATGGGCGCAGGCGTGCCGGTGATCGTGACGGAAAATTGCAACCTGCCCGAGGTCGCCGAATACGGCGCGGGCTGGCAGATCGCGCCCCGGCTGAAAGAGCTGGTGGTAGCGCTTGAGCGCTGCTTGAGCTCGAGCGGTACGGCAAACCGGGAGCTCGGCAAACGAGGCGCGGCGCTCGTTCGCGAGCGGTACAGCTGGCCAACCGTGGCCGCGCAAATGGCGGAACTGTACACCTGGGTTCAGAGCGGGACGCCCGCCAGCTCCAAACCCAAAAGCTTTGCAGTGGAAATGCATTGAGGAACACAGACTTATGAGCGCAGTCACACTTCGCCAGTACGACAATTCGTGGTACAGCCCGGGCCGCTCTCGCCTGTGGACGGCCGCGTGGTTTTTCCTCGGACTCCCCGTTCTGCGGTTCTCTCTGCTCCCCTCCTCCGGGGTGCGCGTCCGCCTGCTGCGGCTTTTTGGCGCGCGGATCGGCGCGCGCGTGGTGATCAAGCCCGGCGTCCACGTTAAGTATCCCTGGCACCTGACGGTCGGCGATGACTGCTGGATCGGCGAGGGCTGCTGGATCGATAACCTCACCACCGTGCGCCTGGCGGGGAATGTCTGCCTGTCGCAGGGTGCCTACCTGTGCACCGGGAACCATGACTGGAAAGACCCCGCCTTTGGCCTCATCGTCGCGCCCATCGCGCTCGGGGAGGGCGCATGGGCCGGCGCTCGCTCGGTGCTCATGCCCGGCGTCGTGCTGGGAACGGGAGCCGTCGCGGGTGCGGGCAGCGTTGTGTCCAAGAGCATCCCGGACTTTGAAATCCACGCCGGCAACCCTGCCTGCTTCCGCAAGCGCCGGGTCCTGCGCGGCACAGAGCCTGCGGCGCTCACGCTGGTTGCATTGGAGGCTGCACGATGAGAATCCTGCTGATCAACCAGTTCTTCTGGCCGGACTCGGCCGCGACCAGCCAACTGCTCACCGATCTTGCCGAAGGTATGGGCGGCCATGATGTCCATGTCATCTGCGCCGATGGCGGCTACGCGCTCGCCTCGGCCGGCACTGCTCCGCCGGTTACCGTCCACCGCGTGAAAGCGCTTCGCTTTCGGCATGGGGTGCTGGGGCGCATTCTCTCCTATCTCTCCTTCTATCTCGGCGCGGCCTGGCTGGGGCTGACGCTGCCGCGGCCGGACCTGGTCGTAACCCTGACCACGCCGCCGCTGGTCTCGCTGCTCGGCACCCTGCTCAAACGGGTACGCGGCTCCCGGCACTTTATCTGGGAGATGGACGTCTACCCGGACGTCGCGATCAGCCTCAACTATTTCCGGCGGGGCGGGGTGCTCGACCGCGTCACCGGAGCTCTCGCCGACTTTTCCCGGAGGAAAGCCGATGGCATCATCGCGCTGGGCGAATGTATGAAAAACCGCCTGGTCGCCCGCGGTATCCCGGGCGCGAAGATCTTTGTGGCCGATAACTGGGCCGATAGCCGGGCGATCCAGCCGATCGAGCGGCCGGGGCCCGAGGACCGGCTACTGGTGCTCTATTCCGGCAACCTGGGCCTTGCGCACGACGTGGATACGATTGCGGCCGCGATGCTGGCGCTCAAAGATACCGACGCGTTCCGCTTCCTCTTCACCGGCGGAGGCCCTCGCCGAAAGGATCTCCAGGGCTTTTGCGAACGGGAGCGGATCCACTCTGTGGAGTGGCGGCCCTACGTGCAGCGAGAAAGCCTGGGCGAAAGCCTGGGCGCGGGGGACATCGGCCTGGTCACACAGCAGGACTCCTGCTGCGGCTCCGTGGTGCCGAGCAAGGTGTACGGGCTGCTCGCCGCAGGCAGGCCGGTGCTGTTCATCGGCCCCGCCGAGGCGACGCCGGCACGAATCATTCGCCGCTTCGGCTGCGGCTGGCATATTGAGTGCGGCGACATCCCGTCGCTCACCGCGCTGCTTGTCTCCCTCGCCGGCGATCGCGGCGCGGTGCGCGATGCCGGCCGGCGTGCACGGGAGGTTCTGCTCGAGCATTACGACCTCCCGCTCGGTGTGCGCCGGGTGTGCGAACTGCTCGGGGTCGAGGATCTGCGCAGCCAGGGACGCGACCAGCGACGCGGGCAGGCCTGCGAACCGGCTCCAGAGGCTTCGGCTCTTCAATCGATCGAAGAGGCAACGCTGGTCGAGATCCACGGGTAAGACAACTTAGGCAGGGTGAGTTATGCATGCGGCTATTGCACTTGGAATTTTGGCGTTCGGATTGTGCTGGATCAGTACCCCCCTTTGCCGCGACCTGTTTCTCCGGCTTGGCATCGTCGACCATCCGGACAACACGCGGAAGCTTCATGCCACGCCCATTCCGCGGGTCGGCGGCATCGCCATTGCGCTTTCCTATGGGCTCGCGCTGGGGCTGCTGCTGCTGTTTGCCCCCGATGGCGCGCGGATTTTTATCCGCCATCGCGTTCTGCTCGAGTCGCTGCTGGCGCCTGCCTGCCTGGTCTTCATCACAGGCCTGGTCGACGACCTCGTCGGCCTGAAACCGACGAC
>CAXTSA010000238.1:0-4772 GCA_964246755.1 uncultured Acidobacteriaceae bacterium | reverse complement strand
CGACCGCACCGTTCTCTACCGGCAGGACGAACCCCGGGCAACCGGCCCCGGTAAAGCACGCCGCGCATGAGCACACCGCACCGCATCGGCGTCCTGCTCTCGGGGCGCGGCTCAAACTTTCTGGCGCTGGCCGAGGCGGTCGCCACCCGCGCCATCCCGGACGCGAGGATCACCGTCGTCCTCTCGAACCGAGAGGACGCGGCCGGCCTCCAGCACGCCCGTGCCCTCAACATCCCGGCCCATGCGGTCGCGGTCCGCGATCGCTCCCGTGCCGACGCGGGTCGGGAGCTGCTCGGGCACCTGCGCGACCACGGCGTGACCCTGGTTTGCCTGGCGGGATACATGCGCCTGCTTTCGCCGGAGTTCGTCCAGGCATTCCCCGAAAAAATCCTCAACATCCATCCGTCGCTGCTGCCGGCTTTCCCCGGGCTCGACGCGCAGGCGCAGGCATTGGCCTACGGCGTGCAACTGGCCGGCTGCACCGTCCATTTCGTCGACGAGCAGCTGGATCACGGCGTCATTGTCGACCAAGGCGCGGTGCCGGTTCTGCCGGGCGATAACGCGCACACCCTGTCCGCGCGCATCCTTGAACAGGAGCACCAGGTCTACCCGCGTGCCGTGGCGCGAGTGCTCTCGGGCCGGTATCGCATCGAGGGCCGCCGCTTTCTGCCCACGTAACACTTTTCCGCATGAACTTCGATTAGACCAACGCAAAATCAGCACCCTTCCGCCCCTCTGCTGCGTCTGAGCAATGAACGCTGTTTCGACACCTATCCGCTTTGCCGATCTGACCGTCTTCCCGAAAGGGCGAAAGAGGATCCATGCCACAAGCACCCGTCACTCCTTTGCTCGACATCCTCAACTCGCCTCGCGTTTCCGCGCCTACGCGTAGAGTGCTCGAGCAGCGATTGGCCGGCCCCCCGGTCCACTACAAGCCAACCTGCATCAGCGCCGACGCATTTGCGACACTTGAGCGCGTTCTGAGCCGCCTTTTCCCTGACGACGAAAACGGCGCCCCCGGCGCGAATGAGCTTTCCCTTGCAGCCCGGCTTGAGCAGCAGCGCGCCTCAGGCCACGGTAACGGCTGGCGCTATGGCTCGCTGCCGCCCGATGCGCAGGCACTCGCGCTTGGCTTGGCCAAGCTGGACGCGAGCGCGCAGCACCGGCATCGCCGCCATTTTGTCGAGTTGACCGAGGACCGCGCGGACGCCTTGCTACATCGGGTGCAGAACGGCGAGGAAAAGTGGGAAGGGCTCGACGCCAGCCGCTGGTTTGAGGAAATCCTGGCGGACGCCACAGAGCTGTACGTTTCGCACCCTTCCGGCATGGACTCCATGGGTTTTGACGGCTTTGCCGACTCCGGCGAGCCGGGTGGATGGCCGGCTCACGCAGGCGGCGGCATCGGCCTCAACAATACCGAGGCCTGGGAGCCCAAAACGAAGCAGAAGGGTCGATGACCGAGGCCGAAGAGATCTTTCAGGCCGCCCGGAGCACGGAGGGGAATCTTCCTCGAGATCCCACTATCCCTATGCGTCGTCATGACCTCGGCCGGACAGTCGATGCTGTGGTCATCGGCACCGGCGCGGGCGGTAGTCCCTTGCTCGCTCGCCTGGCCCAGGCCGGGCTCAGCGTCGTCGCTCTCGAGGCCGGCAGTTTTCTCAATCCGGAAGAGTTCGCCTCCGACGAGCGCGCGCAAAGCTACCTATACTGGCTCGACGAGCGGATCATCGACGGCGGCAATCCGGTCCAGTTCGGTAAGAACAACTCCGGTACCGGCGTAGGCGGCTCCACCCTGCACTGGGGCGCCTACGTGCCAAGGCCCAGTCCGCGCGATTTCCAGGTCAGGACCGACTTCGGCGTGGGGCAGGACTGGCCTATGAGTTACGCCGACCTCCTCCCGTATTACGAGGAAGTGGAACGGTTCCTCGGGGTCTCCGGACCGGAAAACTACCCGTGGGATCCCGGCCGCAGATATCCCCTGCCGCCCTTGCCTCTCAACGCGCCCGCACAGCTGATGCAGCGCGGCTGCCACGAACTAGGCATACGCACGGCGCCTGCCCCCATCGCGGCTCTCAGCCATCCCTACAGCGGCCCCCAGGCCGACTACCCGGAACGCGCAGCCTGCGTCAATCGCGGGTTCTGCCACCAGGGCTGCCGCAACGGCGCCAAGGCCTCCATGGATGTGACGTACCTGCCGGTGGCGGTGCGTGCCGGCGCGGAGATTCGGGGCGAGGCTTTCGTCACCGATCTCGAACGCGACGAACAGGGCGCCATCACCGCCGTTGTCTACAAGCAGGGCGGGCAGGAACTCCGTCAACGCACAAAGGCTGTTTTCCTGTGCGCCGGCGCCATCGAATCCGCGCGGCTGCTGCTGCGCCTTGGCCTGGGCAATGGGAGCGGGCAGGTAGGGCGCAACTTCATGGCCCACCCATCCACCCAGATCTGGGGCACCTTCGCCGAGGACACACGCCCGTATAAGGGCTTTCCGGCCTCGCTCATCACTGAGGACACCATCCGCCCTCGCGATGCCGATTTTGCCGGCGGTTACCTCATCCAGAGCTACGGAATCATGCCGGTCTCCTGGGCTGAGTCCGTCTCGCGCGGGCGAGGGTTTTGGGGATCTCGCCTCCAGCAATATCTCCAGTGCTTTCCGAACGTCGCCGGGATGGGCATCAGCGGCGAGTGCCTGCCGGAAGAGAGCAATTACATGGAGCTCTCAGACGAGCTCGACAGCCGCGGTTTGCCGAAGCCGCTGGTGCACTTTACCGCGGGCGAAAACGAGACGCGGTTGATGCGGCACGCAACGGGGCTGCTGCACGAGATATGGGGCGCGGCCGGGGCGACCGACACCTGGACGCTAAACCGATTCGCCCACCAGGTAGGCACCTGCCGCATGGGCCATAACCCCGACAGCTCCGTCGTGGACGCGTGGGGACGCTCGCACGATGTGCCGAACCTCTACATTAGCGACAACTCCACCTTCCCGACCGCACAGCCCTCCAACCCGGCGCTCACCATCATGGCGCTTAGCCTGCGGTGCGCTGACCGCTTCCTCGGCCGCGCCTGAGCTCGTCGAGAGAACTCGCTCAGCGAGGGTGCAGGCTCCCCGAGTCATGCCCGGGCTCGTAGGGCCCTTTCGCATTGCCCGGGCCGCCCACGAACTGCAGGGTAGGTATCCGCTCGTCCATCGGCGGAAGCGCGGGAAACGGCTCGTGCGGCTCGGCCTGGTACCAGTACGCAACCGAGGAGTACGTGTCCGACCGGTGATTGGCATGGCCGTGCTCGATGCTAGCCTTCATGGAGCTGGTGAACGGGACCGGCGAGTCCAGGTGAAACCGGTAGACGCTCGATCGTTCCCCGGCCAGTTCCTTGCCGACCACGGGCGCGCCGTGGAGCAGAAAGTCCTGCGAGCCGCCAAAGTTCCACGCGCCGAGGAAGTAATCCTCCGAGCCTGTGCCGACCATAGAAGGCTTGTCCCCGTCGATCGTGAACAACTCGTTACCCTCACCCCACCAGCCGTCCTGGTTCTGGAGCACGGACATGGTGACGCCGACGTACTGGCCGTGGCCCTTGGCCTCAAACCACTCGTAGTTGTCCTTGCCATCGAGGTTGCGGCGATAGTTCACGATTGGATCCCCGTTCTCGTACCAGTTGCCGGTCCAGCCGTGGTTGGGCTGGGCCTGGCGGTACTCCGCATGGAAGTAAATCGTGTCCGGCGGCAATGGGGACAAGCGGTAATCGATATTCCAGTAAATATGCGTGAGCGACTGCTTGCCTTCGTTGGTGACGGTGATGCGCGCGTGGTGCTGGAAGGGCATGGGGAACCAGCTGTTCAGCGCTTTGTCCGAGCCGGCAGAGAGCGGCAGCGACTCCCAGTGGTAGTACTGGCCGTTACCGAGGCCAAAGAAGTCGCCGATGGGCGTTTCCACGCTGGGTGTGGTTTCGCCGTCCCAATACATGCGCAGCACGATGCGCTTCAATGAGTAGGGTTCAGGGTCGTCGAGCGTGAACCAGATATGCGAGATCATGCCCGGGCCGTCCGCATCGAGCACATCGAGGGTCTGTCCCGGGTTGACGGTACGCGCGTCCACGTTGCCGCCGGTCAACTCGCGGCTGGACGAGCGATGCAGCGTATAGGTCTGCTGTTGGGCAAGGCCAGCCAGCCAGCCGGCCGCCTGGGCATGGATAGCAGGAATCGGAAAAGCGGCGGACAACAACAGCAATGCGGCGAGACGACTGAGCTTCATGCACGCTCTCTCTTGACCCTGCAAGGAAGTCCAGGAAGCCTCGGCTGCCCGAGGCTCCATGTAGGGAAAGATGGAGCTTAGGCCCCGACCTTGACCGGCTCGGCCGCCTTGTTCGCCGTATCCGGCTTGCGGATGTCGATGCCGCCCTTGAAGAAGGCGCCGTCCTCGATGGAGATACGCTGCGCCGCCACGTCCCCGGTCAGCGAGCCTTCCGAGCGGATATCCACGCGGTCGCTCGCGACCATATTGCCGCGCACCTTGCCCAGCACTACGATCTCGCGCGCGGTGATGTTGGCCGAAACCTGGCCGTTGCGGCCGACGGTGACCCGGTTCCCGCTCAGGTTGATGGTGCCTTCGATCTTGCCGTCGATGTAGAGCGACTCGGAGCCCGTGACCTCGCCCTTGATCACCAGGCTCTTGCCGATGGTGGCTTGCTCGCCTGCGGCTGTCGCCTGGGCATTGCCGGTCGCCGGGCGTGCCGCCGGCTCAAAGGCCGGGGTTGCCGGCGAGGCGGGGCGCAGGGGC
>CAXTSA010000237.1:0-4850 GCA_964246755.1 uncultured Acidobacteriaceae bacterium | reverse complement strand
TGCGGGTAGTGGGGCCGAGCGCGCTGGCTTGGCGGTTGTACGATTTCGGACTGCTTGCCATCGCGGGGTTGGCCATGGCGGCGATTTGCGGTCGGCGGCGGTGGTTCGCGGCGCTGTGGGCGGCGAGCGTGTTTGCGCTGATCCACGGGCGGGACGGCCTGATCCAGACAGGGCAGCGGGACCTGTTGATAACGGCGCTGCTGCTTGGCGGATGCGCTTCGCTCCTCATCGCAGCAAGAGCGCAAGGGAGCAAATGGCTCTGGGCTAGTGCGGCGGTGGGCCTGTGCGTGGGTGTGGCGTCCACGGTGAAGCCGCTTGCGATCTTGCTCCTGCCGGTATGGCTTTTCCTGCTTGCGCGAGAGCTTCAATCTCGCAAGGAGCCGTGGTTCGCGCCTGCGTGGATCGCCGCAGCAGGCGCTTCGGTTCCGCTCCTGGCTGCCGCGGCCTTTCTTTCTTACTGGCAGGCTTGGGCAGCGTTTCTCGAAATCATGGCGCACCTGGTCCCATTGCATGCGAGCATGTTCCGGCTTTCACTCTATGCTTTACTATGCGGCAGCATTTCTTCTGTCATGCTTGGAGTATTTCTACTTTGGCTGCCGGTCTACTTTGTTATACGCCCGTGGCGGTCTTTCAAAGGATTGGTTCTTCTGGCAGGGTTTCTGTTCGGCATACTTTCTTTTTGCGCTCAAGGGCGGGGTTATCCTTACCACCGGTATCCTTCCGAGGCTTTTCTTCTTTTGCTCGCAGGCACCACTTTCGAGCAAGGGATGCGAAGCAAGCGCAAGTTGCTTGCGGGTTTATCCCTTGCCGGGCTTGCGTTCGGAACCTTCGTCATAGTTCCGCGCTCGCTCTCGCAAGTCAGCCGCTTCAACTGGCGATATGACGAGTATGGATCGATGCTCAAAGGAGATCTCGACGAGATTGGGGGGAGAGGCCTCAGCGGAAAAGTTCAATGTCTGAATCAAGCTGGAGGATGTATTACGGAGTTATACAAAGCAAAAATTGTCCAGAGTACCGGGTTTCTCTATGATTGCTACCTTTTCGTGTCTCCGGCGAACGCTGCCCAGGCGGCGAATCAGGCGAAGTACAGAGTTGCGTTCGCGCTGGCGCTGACGCAAAATCCACCTCCCTATTTCGTGGTGACAAGCGATGAGTGCGGCCTACAAGCGCCTGATTTTTCTTATAGCAAGCTTTCACACTGGCCACAATTAGATCAGCTGCTTCGGTCCAAGTACAAAATCTTGCGCGATCGCATACCTAAAGACAAAGTCGCCTGGGGCGGCGTGCCCGCGCTGCCTTATGGCTACAGAATTTATATAAGAAAGGATTAGTCGGCATTTGAACATTCATGCCGAGAAGGCGCTGCAAGTAACACACCGAGCAGCGCCGGTTCGACGTTGCGGCCGCTGAGGACGGCTACTGCTTTGCGATAGGGCAGCAGGGCGGTGGAGTGGAAGAGCAAAGCAGCGGCGGTAACGGCGCCGCTTGGTTCGGCCACCAGGCCCGCGTCGCCCGAACTTGGCCGGGCTGGGACGTGCTGATGAATGGCCCGGACGGCCGCTTTGATTTCGTCCTCTGACACGGAAAGGATCGAGTCAACAAAGGTGTGCACGTGCTCCCAGTTGAGCTCGCCCAGGGACTGGGTGCGGAGGCCGTCGGCGATGGTGCGGGTGGTGAGCTCGGCGGGCCAGGTGACGAGCTCGCCCGAGAGATAGCTTTCGCGGGCGTCGCCGGCGAGCTCCGGCTCGATGCCGATGACACTCACCTCAGGGCGCTGGTGTTTGATGGCGGCTGCGATGCCGGAGAGCAGGCCGCCTCCGGAGACGGGCGCGAGCACGAGGTCCACGTCGGGCAGGTCTTCCAATATCTCAAGCCCGCAGGTGCCCTGGCCAGCGATGATGGCGGGGTCGTCGTAGGGTGGGACCATGATGTAGCCGTGTCGGGCGGCGAGTTCTTCGGCTTTGGCCTTGCGCTCAGAGCTGCTTGCTGTTTCGACGAAAACAATCTCTGCGCCGAGGGCCTCCGTAGCGGCGCGCTTGATCTCAGGCGCGTTGCGCGGCATCACGATCACGGCCTTGATGCCGGCCTCGCGTGCGGCATAGGCGACGCCCTGGGCGTGGTTGCCGCTCGAGTAGGTGATAACGCCTGCTCGGCGGGTTTCGGGCGCGAGCGAGAAGATCTTGTTGGCGGCGCCGCGGAGTTTGAAGGAGCCGATGGGCTGGGCGCCCTCGTCCTTAAGCCAAAGCTCGCCCGGCACTCCGGGGGCGGGGAATGGAACGAGAGGGGTGTGCACGGCGGCGCCGGCGATGCGTTGCCGGGCGGCCCGGAGTTCGTCGAGGGTGACGAGATTGTCTGACATCTCTCCATAGTAGTTCCGGCGCATGTGGCGAGCGACGCTTGGACTCATCGCCGGTCTTCCCTCTTCCCGAAGAAGCGCTTTACGAGTTGCCGCACCATGGCGGAGGGCAGGCACGCAATGATGAGGCCCGCTGCGAAAAGCAGCCCGCCGATCGTGCTCACGACATAGGTGAGGATGTGCATGTCTACCCTCACTCTCTCATGCTTGCCGGCGATTCAGGGCGCGGGGGCCTGGCGCTGCTGTTCCAGCAGGGTAGCCTGCGGAGGCGGAACGCCTCCGTGAGCTACCAGCGTCTGCTCGATGGCGGATCGCAGCGGGGAATCCTCCCGGACGAGCCAGCACTCGCGGTCCCCTTCCCCGGGGCGCCAGTGCTTGCGGTTTTGGTAGAACTCCGAGCCGTAGGATGTGAGCCATAGCTCGTACCGGTCGGCGCCTTCGATCAGGTTGCGGGTCAGGTGGGGCCAGGAGCGATCGCGGTAGTTCGGGAGCCAGTCCGGGCGTGGAATACAGCTCTCGCCAACATCCGGATGGAGAACGAGGAGGTCGGCGTGGATCCGGGCTACGTCGGACCTCTGGAAGAAGCGGTGCGCGAACTCCGGGGTGTTCAGGCCCCAGGCATCGATGGCTGTCCAGCCGGAGTAATACGGCAGGAAGCCGGCTTCCGAGGTGAGAATGGTTCCGTGCCGGGGTAAATTGCTCAGGTCTTCGGCTATGTTTTTGACGCGCGTGAATTGCATGAAGCGGAAAGTGAGCGACTCGCGGTAGAGCGGAGCGGCGAACAGGACGAGCCACGCCAGGAAAGCGGTCCGGAGAACGAGTTCGCGACGTCCGTGAAGCGCGGGCCAGTGGACGGCGATGAGGATGGCGCAGGCCGCGGGCAGGTAATAGAAGAAGCGCGACCCGACGTTCTGGTCGAGGCGGACGGTCCAGTAGAAAAGGGTGGGGATAGCGATGAGCGGGATGGCGAGGCGGAGGTCGGCTTGTTTCTTGAGAAGGGTTATCGGGGCCAGAACAACGGCGGTGAACAGCAGGGGGACGAGGCTGGCGCGGACCGAGCCGGCGATGAGGAAGCCGAACTCGCGATGGAAGTCGGCCTTGACGAGGAAGGGCAGGGGGAAGAACTCGCCGAAGTAGTGCCAGCGCCAGAGGAAGTAAAGTCCGCCGGGGATGAGGAAAAGCGCGGTGACGGCGAGGGCGGTTCGGGGTCGCGCTTTGTGCTCAAGCAGCAGGTACGCAAGCAGGGGGACAGCGATGACGACGGCGTCGGGACGGAAGAGGCAGAAGAGGAGGGCGGTGACCGACGCCGGGGCTGCGCGGCGATCGCGGAGGAACAGGACCAGCGTTGTGAGCAGCAGGGCGTCCGGCAGGACGGCGAACCCGGACGCCGCGGCGAAGATCTGCCGGAAGAGGGCCGCGGCGCCGGCGATGGCGAGTATGCGGGCCGCCAGGCCGGAACGAGACAGGCGCATGCCCGCAATGCGGACCAGCACCAGCGCCAGCGCCACGAGAGAGACGACGTTGGCCGCCGCGCAAAACCAGTACGGGGGGATGCCGCAGCGGGTCGCCGCGGAGATCAGTACCATCCAGGCGAAGTCGGTGGCGCCCTCGACGTGCGCTCCGCCGGGGATGAAAGTGATGGCTCCATGCTGGGCGAGGTTGCGGCTGTATTGGAATAGTATGACCGCGTCTTCAGCCGGAAGAAAATAGCGGGGGACGAGCATGAGGGCGAGCAGCGCGAGGGCGCCGTAGAGGGTCAGGAGCAGGAGCAGGGCGCGGTCGAGTACGGTGAGATGGAAGCTGCCTTTCCGGAATGCTGGTGCGTGCCGCAGGGCAATCTCCTCGTCTTCACTTCGATGCTGCCGTAGCGGGTAGACCGCGGACGGCAGACGAGTCCATCCGGCTTTGGAGCGGACTCCTTGCGTAAGGAGCGTACATCAAGAGCCGGAGCGAGATGTTCGGCTTGTTTGCGCTATCGCGTCCTTTGTTCGCGCCGGGGAGCTACGGCTGTGAGCCGACCCGGTATGAGGCCGCCCGGCGACCGCGCGGCACGCGGGGGGTACGTTGGCCATCTGCTTGTCGAAGACGCGGAAAGAGCGCGTGCCCGGCTGCAGCGTGGACCAGTAACTGGAGCTGCTGAGCAGGGGTTTGCCGAGCGAGAAAAGCTGGTTGCGGAGGATGCGGACGCCGCAGTCAAGATTGTTTCGGGGCTGGAGAATGGTGCGGGCGGGGTCTTTCTCGGGCAGGGTTCTGTCCCGCTGCCAGTTGAAGTCGCAGCCGTAGCGGTCGGCGTCCATGTAGGTGAGCTGAAGCAGGCCTTCGCTGCGGATCATGCGATGGGTCACGGTGTCGCGCATGGCGATGGCGGGTTCGGTGTGGCGGACGTCAGTGGTGGGGGTGAGGCCGGCTTCGGCGCCGGCCATGGCCTGGAAGACATAAGCCCAAAAGGCACGCTTGGCGGCCGGGGCCAGCTCGGCGAAGCGCGGGCAGTAGG
>CAXTSA010000236.1:4067-4883 GCA_964246755.1 uncultured Acidobacteriaceae bacterium | reverse complement strand
CCGGTGCGGGCCGGGCTGGCGCTTGAGGCGAGGGTTGCCCGGCGTGGAGAGGGCCAATCTTGAACGCCTGTCTTGCCCTGCATGTGCGAGGGGACGCGTATGCCTCGGGTAGAACCGGGCGTGGGCGCTTACATGAGCGCTTCGCCGAAATCCACGCACGCGTCCTCGATCAGAAGGCTGTCGCCGGAAAGGATCCAGGCCCGCTCGAGCGTGTGCTCAAGCTCGCGCACATTGCCGGGCCACGCGTACCGGTGCAGCCTCTCGCGCGCCTCTATGCTGAGGTACTTCTGGGGTTCGAGAGCGCCGAGCGTCTGGAGGGTACGGGCGATCAGCGCGTCGATATCGGCGTGGCGGCCGGCAAGCGGGGGCGTCTGGATCAGGAACACGGAAAGCCGGTGCAGGAGGTCCAGGCGGAAGGTGCCCTCCGCGGCCATGGCGCCTAGCCTGCGATGGGTCGCGGCGACCACGCGCACATCGATCCGAACAGGCTCGTTCTCGCCGACGCGCTGGATCTCGCCGCTCTCGAGAAAGCGCAGCAGCTTGCTTTGCACCCCGAGCGGCAGCTCGCCGATCTCGTCCAGAAAGAGGGTTCCGCCGGAAGCCGCTTCGATGCGTCCCACACGGCTCCCCTGGGCGCCCGTGAAGGCGCCGCGAGCGTGACCGAACAGCTCGGCTTCCACCAGCGCCTCCGGAATCGCCGCGCAGTTGATCGCGATGAAGGGCTGCTCCCGGCGCCCGCTAAGCCGGTGGATAGCCCGCGCGACAAGCTCCTTGCCTGTGCCTGTCGGTCCATGCACAAGCACCGCGGTCTTGCGG
>CAXTSA010000236.1:0-4057 GCA_964246755.1 uncultured Acidobacteriaceae bacterium | reverse complement strand
CAGCCGTGGGTCGCTGCCGACAAACTCGGGGAGCGCGGCGTACTTCGCGGCGTAGTTCGCGACGTAGTTCGCGACGTACTTCGCGGCGTGATTCGCGGCGGCATTGGCTGTACAGCGAACCGCAGTGTGGCTTTGCGGCTCGCTCGGGGGCCGCTCCGCCCCGCGCCCTTTCTGGTCGGCGGCCGATGGGGCTCCCACGGCACACGGAAGCCGCTCCGGAACGGGCTGAGACCGGCGCGGGTCTTCGATCCCGTCTGGAACCCAGCTCTGGAAATCGTCCTTCGGGAGCTTGCCGGTCGAGATTTCCGCGTCCATGCGGCTTTGTGCCTGGCGCAGGGCGTGCAGCGCTTCGGCGCGGAAGCGGCACCGCGCGGGTGGGGCCCCGACGTCCGTGCCGTCCACCGTCAGTACGTCGAGCTGCCCATAGAGGGCCCCGAGTTCGCGAACGCACTCGCGGACCTCAAGGTCGGGCAGCCAGGAATCGACGATGCACACCGCGGCATGCTCGCGGTCCAGCAGCGAAAACATCTCTGCGGCTCCCTTAGCCTCCCACACCGTCCAGCGCAGGGCATGCAGTTCCCGTGCTAGCGCCTGGCGGAGCGGTTCGTCGGCTGTGACCACCACCGCGCTCCGGCCCGCGGCGGTGCCCTGCCCCGAGGTTGGAGCTGCGCTGTACGGCATTCTTCCGATCGTGACGGTGGCTGCGCTCATGGTTGCTCCCTGCTCCTGCTGTCTCGTTCGTTACGCTTGGTTCGTTCTATCTTGTTCGTTATCTTTGGGCCTTAGGCCTGGGCGTACCGGATTTGAACCGTGTTTTCGAGTGGAAACTGGCTGGGCGAGGGGAGCAGCCGGAACCCTGAGCCGCGCACTGTCTCGATGGTCGGCGCGATGGAGCACAGGTGCAGCTTGCGCCGCAGCGCGGCCAGGTGTACGTCGAGGACGTTGGTTTCGACGACCCGGCCGTCCCAGACGGCTTCGCGGAGCTCGGCGCGGGAAACGGGTGCACCGGAGGCGAGAAGGAGCTGCTCAAGCACTGCGAACTCGCGATTGGTCAGCCCGACCGGCATACCCGCAACGTCAACCTCCCGCCGCACCCGCTCCATCCGCAGGGCGCCGAACTGAAGCGAGGCGACCTGCGATGATCCTTTCCGCTCTAGCCCGAAAGCGTTTGCCTGGTCCAGCAGTTGGCGGGAAAGCGCTCCCCGGCGAAGCATGGCGCGACACCGCGCACGGAGTTCCCCGAGGGAAAAGGGTTTTTGGAGGCAATCGTCGGCGCCTCCGTCCAGGCACGCGATGCGCGCGTCACCATCGGCGCGGCCGCTGAGTACGAGCACCGGGCAGAGGAGTGAAATCTCTCGGACCGCGGCCAAGACCTCGAAGCCCGAGCGGCGGGGCAGTTCGAGATCCAGGATCAGCAGGTCCGGTTCCCCCTGGAGGAACAGGGCGATCGCCTCGTCGCCGTCCTGCGCTTCCTCGGCCACGTCGCCCTCCCCGCAGAGTGCCTTCCGCAGGAAGCTGCTCAGGGCCCGGTCGTCTTCGGCAATCAGTAAACGCATGTGTGTTCCTCCACATGCCCAACCTACGCAATCTCGCGAAAGATCAAAAGGACTGCTTTGCCTCAGTGCGGTCCAGGTGTTCCTATGTGGGCCGCGGCCGGCCTCTTTCCCACAATGGGAACGGGAGTGTGTCAGACCGCGGAGAGTGCTTGACGAGTGAAATCTCGATGGAAAGTGTCGTCCGGGAGAAATGCTTCCTTGCAATTCGCTTTTTCTTCGCTATAATCATGGCCTATGGCAGTGACCCGCAGGCAAAAAGAAGTTCTCGACTTCATCGGCAGCTTTGTTGATCGCCATGGCTACTCTCCTTCCTTTGAAGAAATAGCTCGGGGGCTCAGCCTCAAGTCGCTGGCCACCGTGCATAAGCACATCACGAACCTGCAGACGAAGGGCGCGCTGCAGCGGGGACACAACCGGAGCCGCTCGATTGACGTGCTGCCGATGCCGCGGGCGCAGCGCCCGGCCGCCAGCCGGGAGCGGCTGCCGCTGATGGGGCGCATCGTGGCTGGACTGCCGGTCGAGGCAGTGCAGACAGAGTCCATCTCCCTTTCCGATATCGTCGGGAACAGGGAGGTTTTCGCGCTGGAGGTCCGAGGGGATTCCATGCGCGACGAGCACATTGTGGATGGAGACTATGTCCTGGTGGAGCGGACGAGGGCGGCCCGCGATGGGGAGATCGTGGTGGCGCTCGTAAGAGGGGCGGAGACGACCCTGAAGCGGTTCTATGTCGAAGGGGAGACGGTGCGGCTACAGCCGGCCAACTCCGAGATGGAGCCGATCCTTGTTCCGGCAGGGCAGGTAGAGGTGCAGGGGCGTGTACTTGGGATGTTGCGCCGCTATGCCTGAGTCTCGCTGCCGGCGCTTTCGCGCGACCTAAACCTGTCCGTAAACATAGATCCCACAGAGCCGACTTTGCGCCGGGCGGGATGTGACGTGACCGTTGTCTGTCGCCCATAGGTGGCGCTTCGCTTGTATCAAGCAGGTCGTTTCGCTTCGGTCAGCAGGACATCCTTAGGGTAAGAGAGGCCCGGAACGAACTCCGGGCCTCTTGTGGGTTCGACACCTCTCGGCCGATGCTTCTAGGAAACGGCCTTGGTACCGGCGCCTACTACTTTGGAGACAGACTTCGCGATGGTGTCTTTTGGGACATAGCCGACGATCTGGTCGGCTAACTTGCCGTCTTTGAAGATCAACAGAGCCGGGATGCCGCGGATGCCGTAGCGCATGGGCGTCGCCGAGTTGCGGTCGACATCCATCTTCATGACCTTCAATTGGCCGCTAAATTCCTTCGCTACCTCATCGACGATGGGCGCCAGAGCCTTGCAGGGACCGCACCAGGCTGCCCAAAAGTCCACCAGGACCGGGTGCTCCGATTGCAGCACTTCGCTGTCGAAGGAGCTGTCGTTTACCTCAGTTACGCCTGTACCTGCCATGCTGATTCTCCCCTTGGGACGCTTTGGAACGCCGGTAAAAAGACCGGCGCTGGAGTTTTGCCCGTTCCGCGTCCGCAAGGAAGTAGATGCATGAGGGTGCGGGATAGTCGCACAGCGGGTGAGACCCGGAAACGGAAAGCGCCCGTGCTCACCAAGCCACGGGCGCGGGAGCAGCCCTCCCCCAGAGCTGCCCACAGCGCCCAACATAGGTGGAGAGGCCGTTTGCTGTAAAGAAATCTTCGGTAACCCGGTGGTTTCACGCACTGCGACTGCGGAGGATCGCTGGGCAGAGGGGTAGAGGGTTTATCCTTCCGCCTCACCTGTCCCCAGAGAGGCGGGGCCAAACGCGAGGGCGCAGGACAGCAGTTCGGGCACCGGCAGGGCTCCCTGGGTGCTGTCGAGAACAGCTTCCATGGCAAGAGCGGAGGCGTCCGGGACCGCCGCTTCGTTCGGCAAAAGCATGAGCACACCGGAGCCGGCGCCGCTCAATGTCACGCTGAGGATATCCGCGGCTCCCGACAGGGGCAGCAGTCTCGGCAGGAGCGGGCACACCTCCCCGCGAAACGGCTGGTGCAGTTCGTCCGCGGTCGCCTGGGCGAGCAGGCTTGCGTCACCCCTGGCGAACGCTGCAACCAGCAGCGCGACGTTCTGAAGGTTGCCCACGACTGCGGCGCGGGGATAGTGCTCGGGCAGAATGGCGCGCGAGGCGGCGGTGGCGGGGACCCATAGGGCGCCGGGGGCGAACTCGCGGCCGTCCGCGCGCGAGGCGCCGCGCAGCCAGTAGGCCCTCTGCCCCGCCGTCATCAGCCGGTTGGTCAGCACGAAGTCGTTGTTCGGCGCGTGATCGAACAGCCAGCCCGCCCCGCCCGAGCCGACGATCCGGCCCGGCGGCGGCGCGGCGATCACGTCCGGCACGGGCGCGAACGGGCCGTCGAAGGCGTCGAGCACGCGGTCGAACTTCACGCCCATCTGGAAGGCCAGCGTGTAACCGGTGATGTCGTAGGGACGGTTCGGCGGGCCGCCGGGGTAGGCGAAGCTCACCTCCTCGAACGCGACCTCGCCGAGGCT
>CAXTSA010000235.1:0-4918 GCA_964246755.1 uncultured Acidobacteriaceae bacterium | reverse complement strand
ATCGGCAACGGCGTGGGCTTCAGCGTGCGTCAGATCGTTGAGTCCGTCCGCCGCGTCACTGGCCACCCTATCCCGGTCACGGAAGAGCCGCGCCGCCCTGGCGACCCGGCAGTGCTCATCGCAAGCTCTGAGAAGATCACCCGCGAACTCGGCTGGCGGCCGGAATACACCGAGATCGACGCCATCGTCGAAAGCGCCTGGGTCTGGCACCAGCAGCGTTACCAGCGGACCGGCTCTTAAAGCATCGCGGCCACCACCGTTCCTGCAACCAGGCAATGTGTGGGCTTACTTTGCCGCCGCCGGAGGCCGCACAATCAGCGGTAGCGCTGTTGAAACCAGCACGATACCGCTCAGCAAGTGCAGTCCGCTGGTGTAGTGCCCAGTGGCCTGGCGCATATTCGCGATCAGCAGCGGCCCAAATGCGCTGGCAGCGCCCCAGGCCGTCAGCATCAATCCATAGATCTGACCGACGTTCTTCGATCCGAAATAGTCCGCTGCGAAGGCAGGCATAATGCCAAAGCCGCCTCCGTAGCACATCAGGATGATAAAGGCGACAAACGTCAGAACGCCGGCCGCACCGATGCCCGGCAGAAACCAGAACAGCGCAACCTGCAGAAGAAACATGACGGCGAATGTGAATCGGCGCGTCAGGGTGTCGGACACCCAGGCCCAGAACACGCGGCCTACGGCATTGCCGATCGCCACGATGCCTACCATGCCCGCCGCAGTTGCCGCAGCCACCTTGGCAAGCTCCTGGAACATGGGCGCTTCCTGCGAAATGATCGAAATGCCCGCCGTTGTATTCAGAAACAGCATGAGCCAGAGTGCCCACCACTGCCAGGTCTTTAGCGCTTCGCCCAGCGTATAGTCTCGCGCAGAACGCTGCGCAAGGGTAGCGGCGGGAGGCGTCCATCCAGGCAAGGTCCAGCCCTGCGGCGGGTTCTGCATGAACCACGCAGACACTACGCCGAGCACCGCGTATCCGATCCCGAGACGAAGAAATGTCGGCAGCACGCCAACACTGTGAATCAGGAAATTCGCCACCGGAGCCGTAATCAGCGCGCCCAGTCCAAAACCGCCCACCGCAAGACCCGTGATAAATCCGCGCCGCTCAGGGAACCACTTCACCAGCACGGCGATCGGAATGATATAAGCGAAGCCCAGGCCGATGCCGCTAATTAGACCGTAGGAGGCATACCGCCACCAGAGTCGGTCACCCGAGAAACTTGCCAGGATTGTGCCAAAACCGTAGAGAAATGCTCCAGTCACCGCGACAACGCGCGGCCCGGATCGCGAGTTCCAGAGGCCTCCGAAGTATGCCGCGATTCCGAGGACGAAGATCGTGATCGTGAACGTCAGCGTAATCTGTGGAGTTGTCCAATGGAATGCCTTGTTGAGAGGCGTTTTAAAGACACTCCATGCATATACCGAGCCGAGAACAATTTGCAGAACAACGCCTGCAATGGCGATACCCCAGCGGTTCGTTTTCAAGATTGTTGCTCCTGTGAAACGGCTCGCCCAGGGAACCGTTGTTAATTTTTAAATGCAGCGTGCCCGTTCGCCCGTCACGCCCTGCCCGTCTGCTTCAGCCGGCCAAGTAGAGCGATGCGCTCCAAAGTGTGCCATGTTTCCCAGTTTTCATCTACCGGCTATACCAAGATTTCTGAGCGGGCCGCCTGCGGCATTGCCGGATTTGCCCCCTCGCTTGCTTCATGAGCAGTAGCCTTTTACTGTGAAGCTTCCAAGCGAAGTCGCACGCGAAAGGCCTTCTGAAGAAATGGCACCGAGTCGCGAGACCAATACATCACACATTGCCTCCAGCCTGCGCGAGAATCGTATCTTTCCGCCGCCCATAGCTTTTGCTCAGAGGGCGCACATCGCAAGCCGCGAGCAGTACGATGCGCTTTATCGCCGATCGGTCGACGAGCCTGAGCAGTTCTGGGCCGAGATCGCGCAGGATCTCCACTGGTTCCGCGAGCCGTCCCGGATCCTTACCGGCGAGCTAGCTGAGGTACGCTGGTTTGCCGACGGCACCCTCAACATGAGCGTCAACTGCGTCGACCGACACGTCGCCGCTGGCCGCGGCGAACGCGTCGCGCTGCTGTGGGAGGGCGAGCCCGGCGAGGTGCGCTCGCTCACCTTCGCCGCCCTGGAAACCGAGGTCGCCCGCTGCGCCAACATGCTCCGCGCGCTCGGCGTAGAAAAAGGCGACCGCGTCGCCATCTACATGGGCATGACCCTCGAGGTCGCCGTCGCCATGCTCGCCTGCACCCGCATCGGCGCCGTCCACTCGGTCATCTTCGGAGGGTTCGCTCCGCAGGCCGTCGCTGACCGCATCCTCGACTCCGACTGCCGCGTCGTGCTCACCCAGGACGGGACATACCGGCGCGGCGCGGAAATCAAGCTCAAACCCTGCGTGGACGAAGCCCTCAAGCAATGCCCCGACGTCCGCCACGTCATCGTGTTCGCCCGTACCGGCTCCAGCGTCCCGATGCAGCCCGGCCGCGACCTGTGGTGGCACGAGGCGATGGCCCAGGCCTCGCCCGAGTGCCCACCCGAAGAACTCGCCGCCGAAGACCCGCTCTTTATCCTCTACACCTCCGGCACTACCGGCAAACCCAAGGGCCTGGTGCACACCAATGGCGGTTACGCCGTGCAGACGTATCTCACCACGAAACTCGTCTTCGATCTCCATGAGCAGGACGTCTTCTGGTGCACCGCCGACGTCGGCTGGATCACCGGCCACTCCTACGTGCTCTACGGAGCGCTCCAGAACGGGGTCACTACCCTGCTCTATGAAGGCGCGCCCAACGCCCCCGACCCTGGCCGCTTCTGGCAGGTTATCGATCGCCACCGCGTCACCGTCTTCTACACCGCCCCCACCGCCATCCGCGCCTTTATGAAGTGGGGCGAGCAGTACCCCCGCTCTGCCTCGCTCGCCAGCCTCCGCGTGCTCGGCACCGTCGGCGAGCCCATCAACCCCGAAGCCTGGATGTGGTATCACACGGAGATCGGCCGCGGTCGCTGCCCCATTGCCGACACCTGGTGGCAGACCGAAACCGGCGCCCACATGCTCACTCCGCTCCCCGGCGCCATTGCGACCAAGCCCGGTTCCGCCACCGTGCCGTTTTTCGGAATCGTTCCCGAAATCGTCACCAAAACAGGCGACCCGGTTCCCACCGGTCACGGCGGCCTGCTCATCATCCGCAAGCCCTGGCCCTCGATGGCCCGCACCATCTGGGGCGACCATGAGCGCTACCTCAAGACCTACTGGAGCGAAATCCCCGGCGCCTACTTCTCCGGCGACGGCGCCCGCGTCGACGAGGACGGCTACTACTGGCTCATGGGTCGCGTCGACGACGTCATCAACGTCAGCGGCCACCGCCTCGGCACCATGGAGATCGAGTCCGCCCTCGCCTCCCACCCCAAAGTGTCGGAGGCCGCCGCCGTCGGCAAATCCCACGAGATGAAAGGCCAGGCTATCGCCGTCTTCGTCACCCTCGAGTCCGGAACAAAGCCAAGCCCCGAACTGCGCGAAGAGCTCCGTGCCTGGGTCGCCAAAGAAATCGGCTCCCTGGCCCGCCCGGACGACGTCCGCTTCGTCGAGGCGCTGCCCAAAACCCGCTCCGGCAAAATCATGCGGAGACTCCTCCGCGAACTAGCCGAACACGGCGAAATCAAAGGCGACACCACCACCCTCGAAGACTTCGCCGGCCTTGCCAAACTCCGCGAAGAGGATGAATAAGAGCGAAGACCCTCCTGCTGCACTTTCGATAATACGGGGGGAGGCGGTCATTCCGTGACGCTTACCGTTCGTCCAGAAATCGACGCCAGCGCGTCGAAAGAGGAACAACCGCCATGATTCCGGTGTCTGCGCCAACATGAAGCGCGAGTTCCGAAAAGGTATGTCTCTCCCGCTGCTGGCGCTAGGCGCCGCCACCCTTGGCTCGCAGCGCGCAACAATCGCATCCGCCGGAAAAGCATCGGATCAGAGCTTCTACTTAGGCCAGCTAGTCACCAACCCTGAAAACCTCTCCGGCTTATGGGAAGCCCCGGACCGTCGCGGAGGCGTCATCGCTCTCCAACTCACCCTGCTGACCACCGCGCCCGCAGCCGCGAAGACGCTGGTCGGCACACCGCAGTCGTGGTTCGCGCTCGAAGTAGCGACCTATCAGAGCTCCGGCGCCGCACTGGACTATAAGAACGGGAACAGTTTCAGCGATTCAGAAGGCGGCGCCGGCCTACGCTACGATCGTGGACACCTCACGCTCCACTATGGAGCTTTCGATCTGGACCTGGTCCATAACGCGCGGGACCAATGGAAAGGCCACCTGCGCCGCCCCGGATTCGGTGATCCCTTGACACTCAAACGCCCCGGCGCAAGGCGGGCAAAGAGCAACCTTGAAGGCAGCTGGTTAAGCGGGACAGCGTCATCTCAAACTTGCCTGCACATCGCCCATGACAGCCCAAGCCACTACGTGGGTTGGGTCGATAACCTGCAAACCTGGGGGCAAGTGCGATTCGCGCGGGACGTTCCCAAACCACAGTTTTCCAGCGAGCGCTACGGAGAGTTGGTGAACGTTGAAGATGCCGGCAACGGACATGCTCTGGTCACCCTCGGCGCGTATAGCGGGCTCTGCTGCTCTCATACCTTTGTGGCCACGGTAGCAGGCGACGGCACCTCGATGCAGGCAGCCTGGCCGCCAGGTGCCAATCAAGCGCCGCAAACAACTACATGGACTCGCATGGCCGGCAACTCGTGCCTTGGCCCTACACTGGCAAGCCGTCCCGATCAACGCTAGCCAAAGTGCGTTGTCCGGCATTGAACTTCTCCGCCTTCGCACACCCCGGCAGCACTATGCTGGTCGGGTGAGCAAAGCAGTCGGCAGCAGACCACACGCACTTTCCGCATCCGCCC
>CAXTSA010000234.1:0-4920 GCA_964246755.1 uncultured Acidobacteriaceae bacterium | reverse complement strand
GGGCGGGAGTAGTTCAGTGGCAGAACGTCAGCTTCCCAAGCTGAATGTCGCCGGTTCGATCCCGGTCTCCCGCTCCAGCTTCCGCTCGTACTCGGTTCAGGGGTTCTGAATACAGTTCAAGTTAGCCCACACAAGTTTCTTGAATCGCCGCAGGTCCCACCCTCCAGGGATAGCAGGTCAGAGGTCCCGAAGCGCGAGCTAAGTTCTCGTGGCAGCACAGCAACCCAGCTTAGGGCCGCTGCTTCTCAAGCACTCGTATAGGCGTTAACAATCGCAGAAGGAGTCCCTCAATGAACACTCTCAAATTCTGGTTGGTCTTTTCGGTTGGTGTAGCTGCCGGCGCGGCGGTGGCTCTGCTTTGTGCTCCGCAAACCGGGGTAAAGACTCGCAAACAGATCAAGCGCAAGCTGGACGATGCCGGCGACGTACTCCAAGACCAGCTGGACGACGCGGGCGAATACATCAAGGATCAAGCTACAACGCTTGGCGAGCAAGCCGGCAAGGCGTATGCACGCGGCAAGCAGGCTGCTACCAGCTACTCGGACGATCTGGTGGAGAATCTCCAGTCCGCCGTCAAGAGCATCAAGCGTTAAGTTCTCGATCGGGCACATACTGAGCATTTTGCCTTCGCGTGTAGACCGATCCGCGAGTAAATTTCCGGCCGAAATACCTAAAGCGGAATGTGCAAAGTCCAAAGATAAGCCCCGTCCTGATTTGGACGGGGCTTTTCTTTTTAAGCCGATTACGCGCTGTAGAGCAGGATCCCCTCCGGACGCGCTTCGATTTCCGCACCTTCCTGCGAGACGGGCCGGTAGAACAGCTGGTTGTTCTCGAGGTATACCTCGAGGAACGCCGGCCGCTCGCTGATGTGGCCAGCAATCAGCGCCTCCGATAGCGGGTCCTCGACATAGCGCTGCAGTGCGCGGCGCAGGGGGCGTGCCCCGTAGCTGCGATCTACGAGCGTCTTTTCGAGAATCCACTTCTTCGCATCGTCTGTCACCGAAATCGTGATCGCCTTCTGTACCAGGTTGGTATTCAGCGATTGCACCAGCAGCTCGAGAATCTGGATCAGATCCGCATCCGAGAGCGAGTGGAACAGGATGATCTCGTCCACGCGATTCAGGAACTCGGGGTTGAAGGTTCGCTTGACTTCCTGTTTGACCAGCTCCTCGACCTTGTCCATCACCAGGTCTTCGCGCTCCGACTGGAAGCCGAGTCCCTGTTTGCGCTGGAGATGTCGTGCGCCGATGTTCGAAGTCATGATGAGGATCACGTTCTTGAAGTCGACCGTGTTGCCCAGGCCGTCCGTCAGGTGACCGTCTTCAAAAACCTGCAGCAGGATGTTGAACACATCCGGGTGCGCCTTCTCTATCTCGTCGAGCAAAACGACCGAGTAGGGCGAGCGCTTGACGCGTTCGGTGAGCTGACCCCCCTCCTCGTAGCCTACGTAACCCGGAGGTGAACCGATGAGCTTCGAAACGGAGTGCTTTTCCATGAACTCCGACATGTCAAAGCGAATAAGCGACTTCTCGCTCCCGAACAGGAACTGCGCCAAGGTGCGCGCCATTTCTGTTTTGCCGACGCCGGTCGGTCCGAGAAACAGGAACGAGCCGATCGGGCGATTGGGCGACTTAAGACCGGCACGCGAGCGACGAATCGCGCGCGACAGGGCGGAGATCGCCTTCTCCTGCGAGATGACGCGCTTGTGCAGCTCGCCTTCGACGCGAAGCAGTTTCTGCGTTTCCTCTTCCTTGATCGAGGTGACGGGCACACCGGTCCAGCGGCTGACGACGTCTTCGATGTCCTCGCGGCTTACGATACCGGCCGTTGAATCGTCGAGGTGGTATTTATCGCGCAGGGCGCGCAGGTTTTCACGCTCCTTGCGCTCCTCGTCCGAGTAGAAGCGCGCCTTTTCGAACTCATGGTTCGCGATGGCGTTTTCCATGCGGTGCACGATGAACTTGATCCGCTTCTGGACCTCCGTGATCTCCTCGGGCAGGGAAGTCTGGCGCAATTTCACGCGTGCTCCTGCTTCGTCGATCAGATCGATGGCCTTATCCGGCAGGAAGCGATCCGGAATGTAGCGGCTCGAGTGCGACACCGCGAACTCGATGGAATCATCGGTGTAGGAGACCGCGTGGAACTTCTCGTAGCGGTCCTTAATACCCATGATGATCTTGATCGCGTCTTCCTCGTTCGGCGGCGGCACTTTCACCGCTTGGAAACGGCGTTCGAGGGAGCGGTCCTTTTCAATGGATTTGCGGAACTCGCCCGGCGTGGTCGCGCCGATGCACTGGATCTCGCCTCGCGACAAAGCCGGCTTGAGAATGTTCGCCGCGTCGAGCGAACCCTCGGCCGAACCTGCCCCGACCAGCGTGTGAAGCTCGTCGATGAAGATGATGCAGTTCTGGTTTTCCATCAGCTCTTTCATGATGGTCTTGAGCCGCTCTTCGAACTGGCCGCGGTATTTGGTGCCGGCGACGATCAGCGACAGGTCGAGCGCGAGCACCCGCTTGTCGGCGAGGAAACTCGGGACTTCACCGTCGGAGATGCGCTGGGCGAGACCTTCGACGATGGCTGTTTTACCCACGCCGGGCTCGCCGATCAGCACCGGATTGTTCTTCGTCCGGCGGCACAGAATCTGGATAACCCGCTCGAGCTCGCCGTCGCGACCAACAAGCGGATCGAGCTGGTTATCCATCGCGACCTGGGTCAGGTCGCGTGAGAACTCGGCCAGCAGGGTCTGCTCGCGGCTCGCGCCGGCTGCGCCTTCACGATTGCCCCTTTGCGCGGCACCTCCCGGCGCTTTTTCCTGGGTCGCGCGCGAAAGCTCCTCGCGAATCGCGAGCAGCTTCAGTCCGCGCTCATGCAGGATTTCCGCGGCAAAGCACTTCTCCTCGCGCAGCAGGCCGAGCAGCAGGTGTTCCGTCCCAATGTGCTTGTGCGAAAGCCGTTCAGCTTCTTCCGCCGCGTAGGCCAGCACTCGTTTGCACTCGTTTGACAGCGGCAGGTCGACCGAGGTGGAGACCTTTTCACGGATAGTGGTATGCCCTTCGATCTGCTTGCGGATCGACTCGACGGATGCATGCGAGCGTAGAAAGCGATTGGTCAGCGCCTTGTCTTCGCGTAGCAGCCCGAGCAGCAGGTGCTCGGTCTCGATATAGGGCGAGCCGAACTGGCTGGCCTCGTATCGAGCGAAGAAGATGACGCGACGTGCTTTTTCTGTATACCGTTCGAACATGTTCCCCCTTACTTCCTTGCATCCCCTTCGACTCAAAACTATGAGGGAGGAGATACGGTTGCGGTCAAGGCAGCGATCCTTGCGACCTGAGCTTCTCTCTACTCTACATATTCTCAAGCTCAGCAGCCGGCACCTCGTTTATGCCGTCCTGCGTAAGCCGTAACACACGATGGCATCGCTGTGCCAGCGCCATGTTGTGGGTGACCAGCACCGTGGTAAGCCCCTCCTGCCGATGCAACTCTTCGAGGAGCTCAAAAATCGGCTCCGCCGTTGCGCCGTCCAGGTCGCCCGTGGGTTCATCGGCCAGCAGCAGCCTGGGCTGGGTAATCAACGCCCGAGCCAGCGACACCCGCTGCTGCTCTCCCCCGGACAACTCCCCGGCACGATGGTGAAGTCTATCCGCCATTCCAACGCGATCGAGCCAACCCGCAGCCAACGTCATCGCCGGTTTGCCCGGATGCCCTCGCGCCAGCAGCGGCATCGCGACGTTTTCCTGGGCCGTGAACTCCGGCAGTAGATAGTGGAACTGCCAGACATAGCCCACCTCGCGGTTACGAAAGCGAGCTATTGCTGATTCGGACAGAGTGCTTAACGCCGTCCCGTTCATCCAGATCTCGCCGGCGGTGGGGCGATCCAACGCACCTAGCAGATGAAGCAGTGTGCTCTTTCCAACCCCGGACGGCCCTACGATTGCGAGGATCTGGCCATTCGGGACAAAAAACGTCAACTCGTCAAATAGACGAACAGCCCTGTGATTTCCTAAGCCTGCGTATTGCATGCTCAGGTTTTCTATCCGTAGTAATAGATGATCCTTGTCTTGAAAAGGTCGCAGGGGCGAACTCCGAGCCTGGCCGGGCGGGGGCTTACTCATAGCGAAGCGCCTCGGCCGGCAGCACCTTGGCTGCGGACCTGGAGGGATAGAGCGTCGCCAGCAGGGCCACGCCGAGCGAAACAGCCGTTACCAGGACTCCGTCCGCAAGTCGGGGCGAGAAGGGCAGGGTATCGATCGAGTAGACGTCAGCCGAGAGATGGATGAGCCGGTAATGTCCGCAGACAAACGCCACCCCGTAGCCGAGGGCAAGGCCAACAACGGTGCCGATACCGCTGATGAGCATGCCCTGGCACAGAAAAATCCCGCGAATCTGCGCCGGGGCGACCCCCATGGACAGCAGCACGGCGATGTCGCGGGTCTTTTCCATGACCATCATGGTGAGCGCGACCAGGATGTTGAGCGCGGCCACGCAGACAATGAGCCCGATGACGATGAAGGTGACCAGCTGCTCGAGCTTGAGCGCGCGAAACAGCTCGCGATTCTGTTCCATCCAGGGGGTCGGCCCGACGCCGGCGCCGCCCGCCCGCTCGAGCTCGCGGCCGATCCGGTCGGCATGGTCCAGGTCATCGACCTTGAAGGAGATGACCGAAACCAGGTCCGGCTCGCCGAACAGCGCCTGCGCGTCGTGCAAACGCACGAAGCCGAAGCCGGAGTCGTACTGGTAAAAGCCGGAGTGGAAGATGCCGGCGACCTGGAAGCGCTGGTATTTGGGAACCAATCCATAGGGTGTGAGCTCGCCTTGCGGGCTCGTGACGACCACCGTGTCGCCGACATGCGCGTCGAGCGAATCGGCCAGGTCGTAGCCGAGCACGACCGGCGGCGTGGGCTCATTTCGGCCGGCTAACGG
>CAXTSA010000233.1:0-5032 GCA_964246755.1 uncultured Acidobacteriaceae bacterium | reverse complement strand
CTCGGGCAGGCTCGCCTCGGTCATCTGCTTGGCCAGGTACATGGCAATCTGGCGTGGAACCACGACCTTGCGCGAGTTATCCTTCGCCTTCAGCTCTGCTATGCCGCTCATCGCGAACTGCTTGGCCACTGCGCGCTGGATCGACTCGATCGTGATCTTGCGTACCTGCGTGTCGATGAACTGCTTGAGACAAAGCTGCGCCGTAGTCACCGACATCTCTACATCGTGGAGCTTGCACCAGGCGCATAACCGGGTCAGCGCGCCTTCGAGCTCGCGCACATTCGTGCGCACGTTAGAGGCTACAAAAAGCGCCACGTCGATCGGCAGCGACTGCAGCTCTGACTCCGCTTTCTTCTGCAGGATGGCGACCCGGGTTTCGAGGTCCGGCGGCTGAATGTCGGCGATCAGGCCCCACTCGCAGCGCGAGCGCAGGCGGTCGTCGATGTCCTTGATCTCCTTCGGCTGGCGGTCGCTCGCGATCACGATCTGCTTCACGCTCTCATGCAGCGCATTAAAGGTGTGGAAGAACTCTTCCTGAGTGCGCTCCTTCTGCGACAGGAACTGGATGTCGTCGATGAGCAGCACGTCGACCGAGCGGTATTTGTCGCGGAAGCCGGTCATTTTGTTATGGTGCAGCGAGTTGATCATCTCGTTGGTGAACTTCTCGCTGGACACGTAGCAGATGGCAGCATTGGGCTGGCGTCGCTTCACCTCGTGGCCGATGGATTGCATGAGATGAGTTTTGCCCAGGCCGACGCCGCCGTACAGGAAAAGCGGATTGTAGGCTTTGGCCGGGGACTCCGCTACAGCCGCGGCTGCGGCTCGCGCGAACTGGTTTCCGGCGCCCGCGACAAAGGCGTCAAAGGTGTAGCGCGGGTTCAGTTGCGCGGCCGAGTTCCAGTCAAAGCGGCCCTGCTGCGGCGAAGCCGTATGGGGCGAGCCCGATTGCGGCGGGGCCGTACTCAGCGGCGGAGCCGTACTTTGCGAAGAAACCGCATGGAACGAACCCGACTGAGCCGGAGCCGAGCTTCCCGGCGCGGCCATAGCCCGCATTCCGGCGGGCGCGGCACCCTCAGCAGGGGAGTTGTTCTCAGTTCCCGAGGCCTGGCCGGAGGCATGCAGCGACACTCCGCGGCCGCCGCTGCGGGTACTGCTGTGAGCCGATGCCGGGGGGAACTTTCCCTCGTGCGCAGGGTCCGCGTCCAGCCCCTTTTGCTCCTCCGGCACTACGAAGTCCACTCGCTCATACGGCAGTCGCAGAGTGTCGAGCGCCTCGCCAATCAGGTCGGCGTAGCGGTCACAGTTCCCTTGGAACTTGGCCGAGGGCACACGCACCACCAGGATATTGCCGTCGGTGTGGCTGAACAGTGTCGGCTTAAACCAGGCTTCATACACCTGCCGGTTGATCTTCCTCTGGAGCGCGCCGAGGATGCGGACCCACGGGTTCAACGGAGCGGCGGGTGCGGCGGGATAAAAGCTCATTCCAGACAATTCCTTACCTGCAAGTTCAAGAGGCGCCCTGCGCCCGGAGCCGCAAGGATCTGCGCCCACGCGCAAGGTATCCCGGCAGTATCCGTGAGGGATTCGCGGACGAGTTGTGGAACGAAGCGGAAATGGCGACGCCAAGGCAGCGCCTGAAACTCAGCTTTGCAGCAACCTTGCAGCAATCACAGATCGTTCGAAGCGAGGCTCAGACTAGCACAGTCGCTGGGGGGTTTGGAGGTTGTTTTCCGACCAGTTCTGTGCAGTTTCGGCGATTGCACAAGGGCTGGTGAAAGCAGGCGTCCGGTACGGATGGCGCGCCTTTCGCCCCGTCGAAAAACCTGCCGAAACGCTTGGCATCGGGTAGCGCGCGGTGTACCATCCCGCCTCAGTTGCCGCACCGCGGGCGCTACCCGCTTTTCGCGGACGGGCGCCGAGCAGTGCTACTCGCACGCCCTTCTTTGCCCCAAGCAAAACCTGCGGTACAATCGAAGTTCGTCCCTGGGCGCGTTCTCACCCTCCCCAAAGTGGACAGTCGACTGAGCCCGAGGAGATCATTTCAGAGCCATGCCAAAGCGTACATTCCAGCCCAACCGCCGTCACCGCTCCAAGACCCACGGATTTCGTACCCGCATGAAAACCAAGAGCGGGGCCGCAGTTCTGTCGCGCCGGCGCGCGAAAGGCCGCCACAAGATCGCCGTCTCCGCGGGTTTTCGAGACTAGCTCCGGGGCTCGTTTCGGCGCTCCGCTGCTCCAGGCCGAACGGCGTTCCTTCGAGAGCCGGCGCCCCCACCGTAAGCGCCTCGCCACTGCCCCATGCCAGCACCATTCCGCAATCTTCGGCTTCGCAAGCACGCCGACTACCGCCTGGTCTACGGCGCGAGTCGCAAACACAGCAGTGCCTCGTTCGGCTTCTTCTATCGCGATCGCGTCTTTCCGTCTGTTGCGCTGCCCGCTGTCCCGCCTCGTTCACAATCCACGGAGTCCCGCTTCGGTATCACCGCACCCCGCGCCATCGGCCCCGCGGTGCTGCGCCACCGCATCAAACGTCGCGTCCGGATTGCCGCCCGTCAAGCGCTTCCTGTGTTGCCCCCCGGGCCCGATGTCGTACTCCATCCCAGACCGGAAGTCGCTACGATGCCCTTCCCCATCCTCTTGAGCGAGGTCGAGGCGGTCTTCGCAACCGTGGCACGCCGGCTCGCCGCAGGCGCGGTCAATACGCCGCTCCCCCGGGTGCCGCGCCGCAACGGCAAAAGCCGCGCCACTGCCAGGCCGCCCACGCTCGCAAAGACCCCGGCAAGCCCTCCACGATGAATCGCCACGCGCTCCGCGATGCCCCCCGGCAGCACAGGGCCATCGACACGGCATTCACCGTGTACAAACGCGTGTTTTCCCCTCTCCTGCATGCGCTGGCCCCCGGGCAGGGCGGCTGCTGCTACCAGCCCACCTGCTCGGAGTACGCAGCACTTGCGCTGGCGCAGCACGGGCTCGTGAAAGGCGCGGCCATGGCCACCTTTCGGGTGCTTCGCTGCAACCCGTTCTCCCGGGGCGGCTGGGACCCGGTCCCCCCGGCCAGGCAGTCCAATGCCCTTGTAACGCAATCTCACCCGAGCTCCCCAGCCGCGCACAGGTACGATAGGGATGCGGATATTTCAGACCTCTTCTGAAGATTAGGAACAATCACCCCTTGGCAGAATTTAAAAATCCCAACCAGCAAGGCGCGGGCGGCCCCGGAGGCGGAGCGCCGGGCGGCTCAACCTCGCCGCTGATGCTTCTCTCCATCTTTCTCCTTGTATTCCTCGGCTTGCAGTATTTCCGCGGCAAAAACACTTCGCCGCCCGCGCAGCAGCAGGGGCGCGTCTCCGCGCCTTCCACGGCGCCGGCAAGCGCGATGCCCAGCCAGGATGCAGACCCGAATAAAGGCGCGGGCGCCCCCGGGAAGCCCGCCGTACAGGCTACCGCCATCACGCCGATCACGGTCGAGAACCCGCTTTACAGGATCACTTTCTCGAACCGAGGCGGCGAGGCGACCTCTTGGATTCTCAAGAACTACAAGGACGAAAGCGGCCATCCGCTCGATCTGGGCAACCGCCAGGCCGCCGCCAAGTTCGGCTTCCCCCTTTCGCTCTACACCTACCAGCCATCGCTCACCGGGCAGCTCTCAGCGGCGCTGTTCGTCCCGTCGAGCACAGCGCCCACCCTCAGCGCCCCGGGCGCGCTTTCCTACACGTACTCGGCCGGCGGCCTGCAGGTCGTCAAGACGTTCACTTTCGACAACACCTACGTCATCCATGCGCAGGTTTCGGTAACCCAGAACGGCGCGCCGGTAGCCGCGGCGCTGGCCTGGCCCTCGGGCTTCGGAGACCAGACCACCCTGCCGCAGTACGCCGGCAGCACCTTTGACGCAAGCGAGAACGGCAAAGCCGAACAAACCGAGATCAAAAAGGTTTCCGGCGGCAACACCCTGCGTGGCAACTACGATTGGGCCGGCATCTCCGACCTCTACTTCACGGCCATCTTCCTGCCCGACCACCCGGCGAACTCGAGCTTCGTCACCCTGCACAATGCGGTCGATATCGCGCGCAATCCCAAGAAGGCCGACGACCACCAGACTTCGCCCGCTCCGGTCCTCGGCGCGGCCGCCTCTGACTCCGACGGAACCGTGCGCCTGTTTGTCGGCCCCAAGGTCCTCGCCGTGCTCTCCACCGTCAAGGGCACCGGAGGCGGCCCCAGCCTCGACAAGATTGTCAGCTTCGGCTGGTGGTCCATCCTCGCCAAGCCGCTCTTCCTGCTGCTGCGCTTCCTGCATAACCACATCATCGGGAACTGGGGCTGGTCCATTCTGATCCTCACCGTGCTGCTCAGCCTGGTCACCCTGCCGTCGCGCGTGTTCATGATGCGGTCGTCGCTCAAAATGCAGCGCATCCAGCCGCAGATGGACGCCATCAAGCAGCGCTACGCGAAGTACAAGGCGACCGACCCCAAGCGCCAGGAAATGAACGCCGAAGTCATGAAGCTGCAGAAGGATAACGGCGTCAACATGTTCGGAAGCTGCCTGCCCATGCTCATCCAGTGGCCTCTCCTGTTCGCCTTCTACCGCATGCTGTCGAACGTCATTGAGCTGCGCCAGGCGCACTGGCTGTGGGTGCCGGACCTGAGCTCGCCCGACCCCTTGCATCTGCTGCCCATCTTCTTCGTCGCGTCGATGTTCCTGGTGCAGTGGCTCACGCCCTCTCCCGGCGTTGACCCGCAGCAGCAGCGCATGATGGCCATCACCATGCCGGCCGTTTTCGGCTTCATGACCTGGTCGATCGGCGCCGGCCTGGCGCTGTACTGGGCCGCTTCAAACCTGCTCGGAATCCTGATCCAGATGGTCATCAACAAAACCGGCATGGGTCGTGAAATGCGCGAAATCGCACTGCGTCGAGCAGCGAAGAAAACCGGGAAGACCATCAACGCGAAGATCGTAAACGCGAAAAAAGCGTAAGACCGCCTGCGCGGCTGGCGGTCCCTTCGGGACGTGTTCTCGTTGGTACTTGCAATGCCGGCC
>CAXTSA010000232.1:0-5051 GCA_964246755.1 uncultured Acidobacteriaceae bacterium | reverse complement strand
CCCCTAAAGCATTTCTCCTTTAGGCGTGTCGGACGAGTGTTGTGGCATGTGGCTTCTCTTGACGGAAAAGCCACGCCGAGTGCCCTTGGTCGGTGTACGTGCGAGGGAGAAACGCTTTAACGAGTTGCCTTCGCGAGCGAATCTGTTGCGATTACGCCTGGTTCGTCGATCGTGTTCGTCCCTCCCCGAGGCCCTGGAAGCGCCGCTACAACTCCGTCGAGTGCGCGGCCACCAGAGCTTTCGCGCGGTCGGCGAATTCGGCCAGGGGCATCGAACCCCCGTCTCCCTTGCCGCGCGTTCGTACACTCACCGCGGCCGCTTCGGCTTCCTTGTCGCCCATGACGAGCACGTACGGAATTTTCTGTAGCGTGAGCTCGCGAATTTTGGCGTTCATTTTCTCGTTGCGCCCGTCGAGCTGCACGCGAAGCCCGGCCAACTCAAGCTGCGCTTTGACCTCCTCGGCGTACGCGAGGTGCCGTTCGGAGATCGGCACCAGGCCTACCTGCACCGGCGCGAGCCACAGCGGGAAAGCGCCGGCGTAGTGTTCAATGAGCACGCCGAAAAAGCGCTCGACGGAGCCGAACAGCGCGCGGTGCACCATGACGGGCTGGTGCCGCTCGCCGTCCTCGCCGACGTACTCGAGCTCAAAGCGCGCGGGGAGATTGAAGTCGAACTGGACAGTCGAGAGCTGCCACAGGCGGCCGAGCACATCGACGAGCTTGATGTCGATCTTGGGGCCGTAGAAGGCGGCCTCGCCGGGGATGGTTTTATACGGGATGCCTTTGCGATGGAGCGCGCGCTCGAGCGCGCCCGTTGCGAGCAGCCAGTTTTCGTCGGCGCCGGCCCAGCTCGCGCGCTCGTGTGGGGGCCCGGTGGAGAGCTCGACGTGAAAGTCGGTGAAGCCGAAGGTCTGGAGCACGGCCTGGGCGAAGTCGATGCAGCCGACGACCTCGTCCTCGATCTGCGCGGGGGTGCAGAAGATGTGCGCATCGTCCTGGGTAAAGCCGCGCACCCGCAACAGGCCATGCATGGTGCCCGAGCGCTCATAGCGGTAGACGTTGCCGAGCTCGGCGTAGCGCACCGGCAGGTCACGGTAGCTTTTGGGCGAGTTCTTGTAGATGAGGATGTGAAACGGGCAGTTCATGGGCTTCATGCGGTAGTCCGCATCGTCGAGCTCCATGGGGGTGAACATGTTGGCCGCGTAGAAGCCCTCGTGTCCGCTGGTTTGCCACAGGTTCACTTTTGCGACATGGGGTGTGTATACCAGTTCGTAACCGCGGCGCATGCACTCATCGCGCATCCAGTCTTCCATCGTTTTGCGGATGATGGCGCCTTTAGGGTGCCAGAAGATGAGGCCGGCGCCGGCGAGCTCCTGGATGGAGAACAGGTCGAGCTGTTTGCCGAGGACGCGATGGTCTCGTCTCGCGGCTTCCTCCAGCTGGGCGAAGTGCTCGTCCATGGCCTTTTTCGTGAAAAAGGCTGTTCCGTAAATGCGCTGGAGCTGCGGGTTGCGCTCGTCGCCGAGCCAGTAGGCCCCAGCGAGCGAGAGCACGCGGAATGCCCGGACGCGGCCGGTGGAAGGCACGTGCGGGCCGCGGCAGAAGTCCGTGAACTCGCCGTTGCGGTAGAGGGAGATCTCCTCACCCGGTTTCGTAAAGCGCTCGATGAAGTGCACCTTCATGAAGTCGCCCCCGCGCTCGTAGCCGGCGAGGCCGTCGGCGCGGGGCTCCCATACGCGCAGGAACGGCTCGTCGCGCGCGACCACCTCGGCCATGCGCGCCTCGATCAGCTTGAGCTCGTCCTGCGTTAGGGGCTGCTCGCGGTAAACGTCATAGAAGAAGCCGGCGTCGGTGGCCGGCCCGTGACCCAGCTTGGTGTCTGGATACAGCTCGAGCAGCGCCGTCGCCATGACGTGCGCGGCGGAGTGACGCAGCACCTTGAGCGCGTCCTCGTCGGACTCCTTGAGCAGCGAGAGGGCGACATCCTCGCGCAGGGGCTCGCGCAGGTCGATCAGGCGTTCAGCCGCTGCGTCGGTGGGGCCGTACATCGCAGCCTCCGTGACGCCGGCCTCGGTGGCCGCATCGCGCTGTGCGGAGGTTTCAGGAATCCGCAGCGGACGAACGCGCGCCACAACGACGGCGCTTGCCAGCCTCGGCGAGATCGCCGTGGCAATTTCGATCGGCGTTGTGCCGCTGGGGACTTCGCGCACCGCGCCGTCGGGGAGCTGCACCTTGATGTTCGCGGGGGGCAAACCGGTTTGTTCTTCAGCCAGCTGTGTCAATCCGTAATCGCTCCTAGACAGACATCAGGATAGCGCCTGCGACCTCACTCCGCGCGCAGGCCGTTCCGTTGTTTAAGGATTCGAATCGAGCAAGCGGCGCGGAAACAACCCCGCCTCCGCTTGAAACCATCAGGGGATGAGCGAGGTGGAAGATGGTTCTGATCGACAGCCTTTCGGCTACGGTGGAGCTCATTGCGCTGCTGCGTGACGGGGAGAAGGGATTCAGCGAGCTGGCGGAGCATATCGAGGATGCGGAGTGCCGCGCCTACCTGCGAGAGGAGTCGTGCGTACGCGCCGCCTTCGCGGTGGAACTGGAGCGCTTGATCCGGACGATGACCGGCGCGCAGTTGCACCCGACCGGAACCCGGCTGGCCACCCTGCACCGCGGCTGGATGGGCCTGAGGGCACGGTGGGGGGCGGACGATACGGCCATGCTGGAAGCGACAGAGCTTTGCGAGCGGTATGCCGTAAAAGCGTACGAAGATGTGCTTGACGACGACGCGACGCCCGAAGCAGTGAGCGCCCTGCTTGCGCAGCAGGTGGAGCATGTGCGGCGTTCCCGGGGTATTGTGCGGGAGTATCGCGCACTCGCGAAGGCCGGCGCGAACTAGCTTGACAGCAGGATGCCTGGAGTGATTGAAGGGGGGCGGAACATCCAGAGACAGCCTTCGATGAAGGAGCGGAGCGGTTTCCATTTGCAGAGCAAGTGTGCCCGGCGCATACTCCTCCACATGCCGGGAAAAACTCGCTCTGTGCTTGCCTTGCTCGGCTTTGTCGCCGTCGCCCTACTGATTGGCGCGCTTGGCGCGACGCAGGCAGCGCCGGGCATTGCGACCTGGTATGCGCACCTGCGTAAGCCGCCCCTTACGCCGCCAGGGGCCGTTTTCGCGCCGGTGTGGACTGTGCTGTACTGCCTGATGGGCGTTTCCGCGTGGCTTGCCTGGCGCACCCGCGCGTCGTCGTGCCGGTCGAGCGGGCTGCGTATGTGGGCCGTTCAGCTGGTGATCAACTTTGCCTGGACCGGCGTGTTCTTCCGCATGCACTCGCCCGGGGCTGCTTTGTTCGACCTCCTGCTGCTGATCCTCTCCGTCGTGCTCACGATGCGGCCCTTTTACACGATTCGCCCGCTTGCTGCATGGCTGCTCGCGCCGTATCTCGCATGGACGGTGTTTGCGCTGTACCTCAACGTCGGCGTGGCCGTGCTGAACCGTTGACGCCTCCGGTGCCCGGTGCAGGGCCAGGAATCAGGCGGTCGCGGACTTGATTTTCGCTATTGCCTCCCTGGCGCGCTGGGCTACGGCCTCGGCTGAAAAGCGGAGCGCGGTTTGCTGGACCTGGGGCTGCGGCGGCAGGCTTCCGGGGTCGTCTAAGATCGCCTGCAGGTGCCGGGCGAGCTGGTCGACGTCGGCGATGGGGAAGACCCAGCCGTTCTGCCCCGGGATCATGATTTCCAGTGTGCCGGTGCAGGCGCTGGCGACGCAGGCCACGCCGTGGCTCATGGCTTCGAGCAGGATCATGGGGAAGCCCTCGCGGGCGGAGGAGAGAAGGAGCGCGGTCACCTCGCCGGCGGCTGTCCAGGGGTTTGCCTGCCAGCCCATCCAGTCGATGCGGC
The DNA here is from genome assembly GCA_964246755.1 of uncultured Acidobacteriaceae bacterium. Classification (GTDB taxonomy): domain Bacteria; phylum Acidobacteriota; class Terriglobia; order Terriglobales; family Acidobacteriaceae; genus EB88. The sequence continues at coordinate 1,158 of CAXTSA010000232.1, read as the reverse complement.
GCTCGATGCCGAGCTCGGCGGCGAGCGCGTGGAGGCGCGTGCCGTCTTCGGGGCGGGCTTCCGGCGCGGCGCCGATGATCTTAAGGCGCCAGTCGCCCCGGAGCTTCGCCACAGCCAGCAGGATGTCATTGACGCGCTTATGATCGTCGAAATTGAGCCGGCCGGCGTACAGGAAGACGGGGCTCGCGGGGCGGGGGACCGTGAAGCCGGCGTCGGTCTGTACCGCGTTATAGATGGTGAACACACGGTCGCGTTGCGCGGGCAGATAGGCGCGCAGATCCTGGGCGATCTCCTCGCTGATGGCCAGGTGGAAGTCGGCTTTGTGCAGCTTCTCCTTCAGGCGGAGGATGTTGAGCGGGAAGTGAATCCAAGAAGCGATGGGGACGTTTCGCGCGCCGAAGAAGAGCCGCCCCACGCGCGCCATCTGCACTGTTGTCACGTCGGAGCAGATGACCACGTCCGGGCGCCAGCTTGCGATTGCGCGTACCGAGCCTAGCGCGTATTTCGCCAGACGCGCGGCGCGCGCGTCCCGTGGGCTGCCGATCTGCGTGTATTCGATTCCGTTGAGCCAGGCCTGGTCATAGGAGCCGCCCAGCAGGAACAGGTGGGTCTGGTCACCCAGTTGACGGAAGCCGTGCATCAGGTTCTTGGTGGCTGTTTCGATACCGCCGATGCCCGAAACGGTGGGGCTGAAGATCGCGATGCGCATAGACCTGCTTTGCCGGAGAGGACTGAGAGCGGGAGATGGCACCGGTCTCGCATGCAAGTGTACACAAGGGGCTCTATACCGTCGCGAGCAGCAAGCGCGCGGCGGCGGCGCGGATCAGGAGGCCATCTGTCCGGGCGGGGAAGTATCGGGTATTGAGCTCCGCGCCGCCGAGGTCTTCCGCTCGCGCAAAGGCGCGCAACTCTTGCGCCATCTGCTCCGGCGTCCAGCCCGCAGCGAACGGCTCGCCCTTCGCTGTGGCTCGTTTTTGCAGCGAATCGTACTGGCGCTGCTCCTCCGGGTCGAGCGAGGCGCGAGGCAGCCGGTAGTCGAAGACGATTGCGCTGCCGGGCGGGAACTCCCGGACGCGTCCGAGCACCACGCGCAGGATCTCGGGATCGAGAAAGGGCGCGATACCCATCATCGCGAAGAACGCGGGGCTACGCCGGTCC
>CAXTSA010000231.1:0-5068 GCA_964246755.1 uncultured Acidobacteriaceae bacterium | reverse complement strand
TATTTACGCGACGCCGGGCGCCCGTTGTTGCTCGTCGGCACCAAGGCCGCCCGGCTCTCAGGCAACGGCCGCGTTCAAGCCCTGGCGGCACTACGCAAAGGGCTGGAGCTTGGGTCGCCTGAGGAGGAGCCTTTGCTGCTGTGCTCGGCAAAAACCGGTGCGGGCCTGAAAGAGCTATGGAGCACGATCCTCGCCGCCGCCCGCGCCTGAGCGCATCGTTCATTCCGGCGGCCATATCTGCTCTGCTCCCCGCCCGACCCTCAAGTTCTCGGTGGCTTCCTCTGACTCCCGCCTCAGGGCGAGGAGCAAGCGCGCCACCTCTTCGTTCTGCATCGGCAGAAATCGAGTTCGCTGGAGCGAGCGGCTCAATACCACCGGCGCGAACTGGAGCCAGCGAAGCCTTTCCCCGTCCCGCTTGACGAGCGAGGCCGCCGCAAGCCGGTCCAGCATTTCCAGCAGGCGTACCGGCCCGGCCTTCAGGCTCCAGACAACCGGGTGCTCTTGCTCGCGGAGCACGGAAACCACCCTCAGTTCCCTCGCGCCTCTTTGAAGCAGCAAATTCTGCTCGGCCCCGGGAGGGATCCCGAGCAGGTCAGGCTGAACACCCCGCTCGACACACTCACGCACAACAAGCGCCGGCGAGGCCAGCAGGCACACACCTACCGGTGCTTGGCGGCGGATCTCGTTTTTTAGAATGCGCAGAGCCTCATCGAGCCCGTGGACGAGAAAATCAGAGGCTCCGTCGCGCACCGCGGCTTTCGCTTCGCTCTCGGAGCCGAGCACCAGCAGTGTCGCCGCGCCCCCAATGCGCCCGGCTGCCGCAAACCGCGTCCCGTTTTGGCCATCGCCGGCAAGCAGCACAAGCCGCCCTTGCAGCGAGGCCGCTTCCCACTCTGCTGCGGCCTGCACCAGGCCGCGGTAAGCCAAGTACAGCTCAAGCAGCGCTCGCTCGCGATTGTCCGGCAGCATGCAACCAACCTAGCAGCACTTGCGTTCATGCTTGACCTCGGCGCTCGACGCGTTTCCATGCAGAAGCGCGCCGTCCACGGGCACGGTGGGGAGACTTCCGTGAATCAACAGGCAGTGCATATGCCTTGAGCGTACGGTTCGAGTAGCGCCAGGCGAGGTGGGAATAGGCCCTATTTGGGAATCACCTCCGTTTGAAAAAAGATTTCTTCCCTGTCCGGCGGAGTTTTTCCCCGATCAGCCGATAAGCTGCTCAACAGCGAAGCTGATTCTCCTCCGTCCCGCAGCCTGCGGAACGGCTGAGAGCGGCTCGGGGCGAGGGGATATCTTGGGGATCATGCAGGCAGAAGCAGGCGTTGTGAAAAAGGCTCTCATCAGTGGCGTTACAGGGCAGGACGGCGCCTATTTGGCCGAGTTTCTTCTGGCCAAGGGTTACGAGGTGCACGGCATCAAGCGGCGTACCTCGCTGTTCAACACCGGCCGGATCGATCACCTTTACGAAGATCCGCACACGCCCCACCGGCGATTTCACCTGCACTATGGAGATATGACGGACTCCTCGAGCCTGATCCACATCGTCGAGAAAGTGCAGCCCGATGAAATCTATAACCTGGCCGCGCAAAGCCATGTCAAGGTCTCCTTCGAGGAGCCAGAATACACGGCAAACTCCGACGCTCTGGGTGTGCTGCGCATGCTCGAGGCGATTCGCATCCTGGGTCTTGAGGCAAAAACGCGCTTCTATCAGGCGTCCACCTCAGAGCTTTACGGACTTGTGCAGCAAACGCCGCAGAGTGAGACCACGCCTTTCTACCCCCGTTCCCCCTATGCCGTGGCCAAACTCTACGGTTACTGGATCGTGGTGAACTACCGCGAGGCTTACGGTATGTATGCCTGCAACGGCATTCTCTTCAATCACGAGTCGCCCAACCGGGGCGAGACCTTTGTCACACGCAAGATCACGCGCGGCCTGGCCCGCATCAAGGCCGGACTGCAGCAAACCCTCTACATGGGCAATCTCGACGCACTGCGCGACTGGGGTCATGCGCGCGACTACATCGAGATGCAGTGGCTCATGCTGCAGCAGGCGAAGCCTCAGGATTACGTCATCGCCACCGGCGAGCAGCACTCCGTGCGCGAGTTCATTGACATCGCCGCGGAAATGCTCGACCTGCCCCTGACCTGGAAGGGCACCGGCATCGAGGAGCAGGCCTTTGACGAGAATGGTCGGCCCATCGTAACGATCGACAAGGCCTACTTTCGCCCGACGGAGGTGCAGACGCTGCTGGGCGATCCGAGCCGGGCCAAGCGTGAACTCGGGTGGGAGCCGCGCACCAGCTTTCGCGAGCTCGTGCGCGAAATGGTGGAAGCCGATCGCAAATCCGCCGAGCGCGATGCCCTGGTGCGCAAGCACGGCTTTGAAAGCTACAACGTTCACGAGAGCTGATTGAGCGATAGAGCAATTTTCGCGGGAGGAGATCCTATGGACCACAACAGTCGCATCTACGTCGCCGGCCATCGTGGACTGGTCGGCTCGGCGATAACCCGCGAGCTCGAGCGCAGGGGTTACGCGAGCATTCTGACGCGCGCTCACAGCGAGCTCGATCTCCGGGACGCCGCCGCCGTGAAGCGGTTCTTTCGGAATACGCAGCCGGAGTACGTGGTCCTCGCCGCCGCAAAGGTCGGCGGTATCCTGGCCAACAGCACGTACCCGGCTGACTTCATCCGAGACAATCTCGAGATCCAAAATAATGTGATCGAGGCCAGCCGCAAGGCCGGGGTTAAGCGGCTGCTGTTCCTCGGCTCAAGCTGCATCTATCCTAAGTTGTGTCCGCAGCCGATCCGGGAAGAGTACTTGCTGACCGGCCCGCTCGAGCCAACCAATCGGCCCTATGCCCTGGCCAAGATTGCCGGCATCGAGTTGTGCTGGGCGTACAACCGCCAGTACGGTACAAAGTATCTGGCCGCGATGCCGACCAACCTGTATGGGCCGAACGATAACTTCGACCTCCATAGCTCCCACGTGCTGCCCGCGCTGCTGCGCAAGGTGGACGGGGCCAAGCGACGAGGCGAGCGCGAAGTCACGGTTTGGGGCACGGGCACGCCGCGGCGCGAGCTGCTCTTCTCTCAAGATATGGCCGAGGCTTGTGTGTTCCTGCTGGAGCTCGAAGAAGCTTTGTACGGCTCCCTGCTGTCGGAGACCGAGCCGCCGCTGATCAACATCGGGTCCGGGCAGGACCTGAGTATCCGCGAGTTGGCCGAGTTGATCTCTCGCATCCTGGGCTTCGAGGGCCATCTGCGTTACGACGCAACCAAACCGGACGGCACACCTAGAAAACTGCTAGACATAACCAAAATGCGCGCGCTTGGCTGGAGTGCCAAAGTTCCCCTCGAAGAGGGTATCCGTCTCACCTACGAAGCAGCTCGCACGCAGTTTGAGGAACTAGCTTCACCGCTTTCCCTCTGAGAGGAGATGATTTGCGAGGAGGCCTATAAGAGAGGTGCCGACCCGGCATTTAGCTAAGGGCGCGCCGGCGCCGCTGTCTCGAAAGCGAACAAGCGCTGGGCCGAAGCTCAATTGTCTCTCCGCCGCAGATGCAACTAGTCTTTATAAGGACCTTCATCGTCGATGAGCTACAACTTCGGGGACCACCATACCCGGATATAAGAGGCTTCAGTCACTTAGACCCACGATTACCCCGGTAACTTACTAGATTTCTTTGAGAAATTTCTACACAGCCGAGTTCCTCAGTTATAGTCGCTTTGTATTCAGGGGCTGATGGATCATCCTTTAAATTGAGTCTTAAGCTCTATGTGATCTAAGCGTACGTGTTCCAGACGAGAATGCGCCGCGTAAGAGTTACCCGATACCTCTTCTACAGGAAGCATGCAGTAGGGCGCTGGGTTTTGTCATCGCAGTTGAATCTGAGCGTGTGTCGCAGACGTAACTTATAGGTGAGTATGAGGTCTCTGTTCCGCTATCTAGCTTTGCCGTTTGCCCTATGCCTGCCGTTCGGCATCCTGGCGCAGGAGCCTGCGCATCCGGTGGCCCAAGTCTCCAGCGCAGAGCAAGACTATGTGCTGGGCCCGGGCGACCAGATCGTTCTGCATGTGGTCGACATGGATGAGATCGGGGACAAGCCGCTCCGCATCGACCCTAACGGCTTCATCGATCTGCCCCTTGCCGGTCGCGTCCAGGCAAGCGGGATGACGGTCGAGCAGCTCAAGGACTCGCTCGCCGTTAAGCTTTCGAAGTACATCAGCTCGCCCCATATTTCCATCAACCTGACAGACGATCAGAGCCGGCCCGTTTCCATCCTAGGAGCGGTGAACACGCCCGGGGTGCACCAGTTGCAGGGTCCCAAACGCCTGATCGAAGTCATCTCGCTTGCCGGAGGGCTGCGCCAGGATGCCGGCTCGAAGGTGATCCTGACCCGCCAGGTCAAGTGGGGCCCGCTGCCGCTTCCCGGCGCCAAGACCGACACAACCGAGGGTTTCAGCACCGCGACCCTGTCCCTCGACAGCCTGCTCGCCTCGACGCACCCCGCTGAGAACATCCCGGTGCTGCCGAACGATGTGATCTCGATCCCGAAGGCGGATCTGGTCTATGTGGTGGGCGATGTTAAAAAGTCGGGGGGCTTCCAGATGTCCTCGCATAGCAGCATGTCGGTGCTCCAGGCACTTTCCCTTTCCGAGGGTCTTGGCCCAAGCGCCGCGCCGAAAAGCGCCCGCATCATGCGCCCGACCGACAAGGACGCGAGCAAGATGGAAGAGATTCCCATAGATATTCAAAAGATCTTCGCCGGCAAGGCGCCGGATGTGGCGCTCTACGCTAACGATGTTTTGTTTGTTCCGAACAGCCTGGCGAAAACCTCGGCGCGCCGGGTCGCCGAAGCGATCCTGCAGACCGCGAGTGGTGTGGCCGTTTACGGGCGCTGACGCGAGCGCTGCGCCTGGCTGTGAGCTCGCGCATGGCAAGTGCGGCAGCCTGCGGAGCGGAAGCGGTTTGCCGTCGGCAGTACATGCACCATTCGTTTCAGCCGCTTGTCCCGGGGGGACGCTTTCTGAAACAACAGCTTTCCACAAAGATCGTTCGAGGAGTGGG
>CAXTSA010000230.1:0-5083 GCA_964246755.1 uncultured Acidobacteriaceae bacterium | reverse complement strand
GCCCACGAGGACTGGTTGAGCGAGTCGCTGTTCACCTCGATCGTCCAGACCCGCGCACCCTGGGCATCGCGCACGAGAAAACGGAAGTACGTGTTGTAGCGGCCCAGCGGTTTGAAATATTCCACCGCATCCACCCGGTACCGGCCTGCCTTGAACACATCCAGCAGAAAGCCGCTCGTGCCACGCGCGTCAGGCAGCGCCGGGTCGTCATGCGCCTTGCGCAGAATGGCGCGCTCCCCGTCACGGTGTGCCGTATCGCCGGCCATTGCGTAAGCTGTCACGAGCGTGGTGTCAACCTTCCAGTTCCCCGGCTCCAGTGCTCGCGCCCGCTCTGCATACCGAACCGCTTCGGAGGGCTGGTAGAGAGCGATTTCAGCCGACGCTGCGAGGAGGTTGGCCGCTGCGTTTTGCGTGTCGGCAGCAATCACCTGCTCGAATACATTGAGAGCCTGCTGCGGCCGGTTTTCGCGAAGCGCGGCAGCACCCTGCTCCATTTGCGAGCGCTGATCTTCCGGTGCAGGCTGTGCCGGCGACTGCGCCGTCGCAAGACCTGTCCCGCCCAGGAAAATAAGCAGGCAAACAGACTTACACACGCGCTGTTGCCTCCGCCGCGAGCTCCGCATGCAAGTGCTGCATCGCGTACACATGCATCGTCTGCCGCTGCATCGCCGCGATTCCCTCGGCAGCCGCGCGCGCAGCAGCGAGGGTGGTAATCATGGGAATGCGCCCCTGTACCGCCGACCGGCGAATCGCTTTCTCATCGAAGAACGTGTCCACCCCGTGCGGCGTGTTGACGATGAGCTGGATGCGATCCCCCTTGATGTAATCGACCACGTTCGGCCGGCCTTCCTTGACCTTGAACACACGCTCGACCGTGAGGCCCGCCGCCTGGAGAATGTCGGCGGTGCCTTCAGTCGCGACCAGCGCGAAGCCTAGATCGACATACTGCCTTGCGACGAAAACAAGCTGCGGCTTGTCGCGGTCATTTACGCTGAAAAACACCGTCCCGCGCACCGGCAGCTTCAGCCCGGCCGCGAGCTGCGCCTTCGCGAACGCCTCGCCAAAGTTGTCGGCCACCCCCATGACTTCGCCTGTCGAACGCATCTCGGGGCCGAGCACCGGGTCGACGCCGGGGAACTTGCTCCACGGAAACACGGGCGACTTGACGAAGAAGTAGCGACCCGTGCTGAGGTCTTCGCCGCTCGCGACCGGGCCGGGCAGCAGCTCGCGCAGGGTACGTCCGGTCATCAGGCGCGAGGCGATCTTTGCGAGCGGCACGCCGGTTGCCTTCGACACATAAGGCACGGTGCGCGACGCGCGCGGGTTCACTTCGATGACATACACCTTGTCCCGCTGGATGGCGAACTGCAGGTTCACGAGGCCGACCACATCGAGCGCAAGCGCGAGCCGGCGCGTGTACTCGCGAATGGTTCTGAGCACTGCTTCGGTGAGATCGACGGAAGGTAGCACGCAGGAGGAATCTCCCGAGTGAACGCCCGCTTCCTCGATATGCTGCATGATGCCAGCGATTACGACGTCGGTGCCGTCGCACAGCGCATCCACATCCACCTCGACCGCGTCCTCGAGAAAACGGTCGATCAGGATGGGCCGCTCCCCAGAGTATTCTTGAGCTTCGGCCATGTAGCGCGACACCGCTGCACGGTCATACGCGATGACCATGGCGCGGCCCCCCAACACATAGGACGGGCGCACCAGCAGGGGGTAGCCGATGCCGTCCGCGCCGGCCAGGGCTTCTTCAACACTCGTTGCCGTTGCGGCGGCGGGCTGCGGAATGTCCAGGTCCCGCAACAGCTTGCCGAAGCGCTTGCGATCCTCGGCGAGGTCAATCGACTCGGGGCTGGTGCCGAGAATCGGCACACCGGCGGCTTTCAAACGCAGCGCCAGGTTGAGCGGCGTCTGCCCGCCGAACTGCACGATCATGCCGATCTCAGCACCGGCCGAAGCCTCGTGCTCGTACACCGCGAGCACGTCTTCAAGCGTGAGCGGTTCAAAATACAGTCGATCGCTGGTGTCGTAATCCGTCGAAACGGTTTCGGGGTTGCAGTTCACCATCACGGTTTCGTAGCCATCGTCGCGCAGAGCGAACGCCGCGTGGCAGCAGCAGTAATCGAATTCGATGCCCTGCCCGATGCGGTTGGGGCCGGAGCCGAGAATGATGACCTTGCGCCTGGTGGTCGCGGGTGCCTCGTCCTCTTCGTCGTAAGTGGAGTAGAGGTAGGGCGTGCTCGATTCGAACTCCGCCGCGCAGGTATCGACCAGCTTGAACACCGGCCTGACGCCCGCGGCGTGGCGCTGCTGGCGCACCTGCTCTACGCCGGCGGCCCCGGCGAGCCCCCAGGCCTCGGCAAGCCGCTCGTCGGAGATGCCCATCCGCTTGGCTTTGCGTAACTGCCCCGGTTGCGTTTGGCCGCTCAATGCGCCGAGCGCGTCGGTGATCTCCTTGATCTGGTGCAGAAACCACGGATCCATCTGCGTGAGACGCGCGACCTCACGCACGCTCATGCCGCGCCGGAACGCGAAGCGGATGTAGCTGAGCCGCTCCGGCTGCGGCGTCACCAGACGATAGGTGAGCTGCTTCGCATCGAGCGTTTCCGCGCCGACGCGCCGGCCTGTTTCCAGCGCGCGCACGGCCTTCATCAACGCTTCCTTGAAAGTGCGGCCCATCGCCATCACCTCGCCGACCGACTTCATCTGGGGGCTTAGCGTTTCGTCGGCTTCGGGGAACTTCTCGAACTGCCATTTCGGAATCTTCACGACCACATAATCGATAGAAGGCTCGAAACACGCCGGCGTCATGCGGGTGATGTCGTTCGGGATCTCGTCGAGCGTGTAGCCGACGGCGAGCTTGGCCGCGATCTTCGCGATGGGGAAACCGGTCGCCTTGGACGCGAGCGCGGAGGAGCGCGAGACGCGCGGGTTCATCTCGATGACCGTCATGCGACCGTTCGCGGGGTTTACGGCGAACTGCACGTTGGAGCCACCGGTCTCGACACCGATCTCGCGGATGATGGCGATCGCGGCCGAGCGCATCGCCTGGTACTCGCGATCGGTCAGCGTTTGCGCGGGCGCGACCGTGATCGAGTCGCCGGTGTGCACGCCCATTGGGTCCATGTTCTCGATGGAGCAGATAATGATGACGTTGTCGGCGAGGTCGCGCACGACTTCGAGCTCGTACTCTTTCCAGCCCAGCACCGATTCTTCGAGTAGACACTCATGCACCGGCGAAAGATCAAGTCCGCGGGCCAGGATGTCCATGAGCTCTTCGCGGTTGTAAGCAATGCCGCCGCCCGAGCCGCCGAGCGTGAATGACGGCCGGATAATTACCGGAAAGCCCAGCTTCGTCGCGAACTCGAGGCCGTCGCGCAGATTGTCGACCAGTGCCGACTTCGGCACATCCAGGCCGATGCGGGCCATCGCGTCCTTGAACAGCAAACGGTCTTCGGCCTTCTTGATCGCTTCGAGTTTCGCGCCGATGAGTTCGATGCCGTACTTATCCAGAATGCCCGCGTCGGCTAAGTCGACCGCTAAGTTAAGCGCCGTCTGACCGCCGACCGTCGGCAGTACCGCAAAGATACCCGCGCGGCCTTCGCGCGTAAGCATCTCGCTTTCGATACGAAGGATTTCCTCCACATAGGTGATTGTGAGCGGCTCGATGTAAGTGCGGTCGGCTAGCTCGGGATCGGTCATGATGGTGGCTGGATTCGAGTTCACCAGCACCACCTCGTAACCTTCCGAGCGCAATGCCTTGCAGGCCTGTGTGCCGGAATAGTCGAACTCGGCGGACTGACCGATAACGATCGGACCGGATCCGATCACTAGTATCTTGGCTATGTCATTCCTGCGTGGCATCTTTTCCTTACTGGTAAACGTCTCGACGGTGTCCGATTCCGACCGCGATTATCACAAGCTCTTCCGCTCGCATGTCACAGACGACACGATGGGGCCGGCGCGAAACCTCCCACACCCCAAGAAAACGCCCCTTCAGCGGAGAGGCGAGCTCTTGAGGTCTGGGATGGATGGCAGCTTTTTCATGCAGGAACGCCTCGATCCTGTGAGCGGCTTGGTTATCCAGCTTTCTCAACTCCTTTTACCGCCCCTTCCACTCATCCATCAGCCGCCGGAAATCCCCAAACAGATAGTGCGAATCGTGCGGGCCGGGGCTCGCCTCCGGGTGGTATTGCACGCTCAGCAGCGGCATCGTGCGGTGGCGCAAACCTTCGAGCGTCTGATCGTTTAAGTTGATGTGTGTCAGATCGACTTCGTTCCCGTTGAGCGAATCGGGATCGACCGCATAATTGTGGTTCTGGCTCGTAATCTCGACACGGCCGGTCGACAACTGCTTAACCGGGTGGTTGCCGCCATGGTGCCCAAACTTGAGCTTAAAGGTCCGACCGCCGAGCGCCTGGCCGATAAGTTGGTGCCCCAGGCAGATACCGAATACCGGCGTCCGCCCTGCAAGCCCGCGGATCGCCTCGTTTGCATACGTCAGAGGTTCGGGATCGCCCGGGCCGTTCGACAGGAAAACCCCGTCCGGCTGAAGCGCGAGCACGTCTTCAGAGGTGGTCCGCGCCGGCACCACCGTGACCCTGCACCCCTGTGCCCCGAGCATCTGGAGGATGTTCTGCTTGATGCCGTAGTCGTAGGCGACGACGTGCAGGTCGCACTCGGGCTGGGTGATCGAGGTGCCATGATGCAGCGGGTTTTCCACGCGCTGTTTCCACTCATAGGCTGCCTTCGTGCTCACAACGCTGGCCAGATCGGTCCCGTCCATCTTGCGCAGGGCCCGGGCCTTGGCAACCAGCACGTCCGTATCGGTTTCGACGTCCTCCGCACATACCGACATCACGCCGCGCATCACCCCATTCGCGCGCAGATGCCGCACCAGAGCGCGGGTATCAATCTCAGACAGCACCGGGACACCGTAGCGCTCCAGGTACTCGTCGGCGACCTGCTCCGAGCGCCAGTTCGAGCTCACGGCCGAAATTTCGCGCACAATCAGGCCCTCAAGGTAGGGTTGGGAGGCCGGCCGATCAGCCTGGTTGGTGCCGTAATTGCCGATGTG
>CAXTSA010000229.1:0-5090 GCA_964246755.1 uncultured Acidobacteriaceae bacterium | reverse complement strand
TGCCGGAGGGCAGGCGGACGGCAATGGGGAAGCGCTGCTCGCCCTCAACCATTTCGGAGACCTGGCGGGAGCCGAGGAGCGACTCGATGACCTCCTGGATATCGGAAACGTTGAGGCCGTATCGGGCGGCCTCGGCGCGATTAATCTTGATTTCCAGGTTGGTTGCGCCGCCGATGCGCTCCAGTTGGGGCTCAGACGCGCCCTGGATGGACCCGAGGATGGCGTCGGCCTGGGAGCCGAGGCGCTCGAGGGTACCCAAGTCGTTGCCGAAGATTTTGAGCGCCAGGTCGCCGCGCGCGCCGGCAATGGTTTCGTCCATGCGCATTTCCATGGGCTGGGTGAACTCGTAGGTGACGCCGGGGATTTTATCGAGGGCGGCTTCGAGTTTGTCGGAGAGCTCCTGCTTGGTTTTGCAGCACTTCCACTGCTTGCGCGGGGTGAAGGAGAGATAGGCGTCGGTTTCGTAGACGCCCATGGCTTCGGTGGCGAGGTCGGGGCGGCCCATTTTGGAGACGACGCTGGTGACCTCGGGGAAGGAGCGGATCGTCTTTTCGATCTGGTTCTGGATTTTTATCGACTCGGTGAGGGAGATGCCGGGGAGTTTCTTGGAGGTGATGACGAGCGAGCCTTCGTCGAGGGTGGGCATGAACTCGGTGCCGATAAAGGGGAGAGAGCCGAGAGCGATGACGACCAGGGCAACGGCGACCAGGACGACGAGTTTGCGGTGGTGTTCGGCGCGGTCGAGCGAGCCCGTGTAGCGGTTGCGGAGCTTGTCGAACCATCCGCTCCTGACAGGGACGGCGGTGGAGACTTGTGCCGGGTGATTGCTGGAGTTACGCCCGTCTACGCCGGGCTCGTTGCTTGGAAGAGCAGGTGCTTCGCCGCGCTCAGGACGGCTCGGGTAGGGGGAGGGAATGGGTGATGGATTGCGCCGCTTGTGGCGCAGGGCGACCGTGCAGACGGCGGGCACGACGAACAGCGCCATCAAGAGCGAGCCGGTGAGGGCCGACATGACGGTGACGGCCATGGGGCGGAACATGCGACCGGCGACGTCCTGCAGGGTGAGCACGGGCAGGTAGACCGCGAGGATGATGAGGATGCCGAAGGTGATGGGGCGGGCGACCTCGTGGCCGGCGGAGCGGATCAGATCGAGCAGGCTGGGTGGGGCGTTGCGGCGCTTGCGGGCTTCGTCATCCCGGTCGTCTTGCTCCCGGTCGTCTCGATACATGGAACTGTCGCGGCGGTACGTTTCGTCGCGGCTGCTCTCGTTTTCTTCGTCGCCGCTGTTTTCGAGCCGGTGCATGCAGTTTTCGACCATGACGACGGAGCCGTCGACGATGGTGCCGAAGTCGATGGCGCCGAGGCTCATGAGGTTCGCCGAGATGCCGAACAGGCCCATGCCGAGGAACGCGAACAGCAGCGAGAGGGGGATGGTGCAGGCGACGATGAGCGCGGCGCGCCAGTTGCCGAGGAAGACGAGCAGGACGGCGATGACGAGGAAGGCGGCCTCGATGAGATTCTTCTTGACGGTGTGGATTGAGGCATTGATGACGTCGGACTGGTCGTAGAAGGGGATGATCTTGGCGCCACCGGGCAGCTTCATGGTCGCGATTTTCTGCTTGACCTGCTGGATGATCTTGTTGCCGTTGGCGCCCTTGAGGATGATGACCATGCCGGAGACGGTTTCGCCTTTGCCGTCGTGGAGGATGGCACCGTGGCGGATGAGCGGCAGCAGTTGCAGTTGCGCGACCTGGTGGAGCAGCACGGGCGTGCCGTTGTGGGTGGCGACGACGATCTGGCCGAGGTCGTCGAGCGAGGTGGCGCGGCCGATGCCCTGCACGGTGTAGGTTTGGCTGGCGTGCTCGATGTAGGAGCCGCCGAAGTTCGCGTTGTTGTTCTGCACCGCCATCACGACGTCGTGGAGGGTGAGGTTGTACTGGCGGAGGCTGTCGGGGTCGACCAGGATGGAGAACTGCTTGGTCTCGCCGCCCCAGGAGTTGATCTCGCTGATCTCCGGCACGGTGAGAAGCGAGTAGCGGATGGTCCAGTCGTGGAGGGTTTTGAGGTCCATGAGGGACAGGGAGGGCGACTGGACGGTGTACTGGAAGACCTCGCCAAAGGCGGTAGACATGGGGCCCATGACGGGCTGCAGGCCCATGGGGAGCCGGGACTGGGCCTGGTTGAGGCGTTCGGCGACGAGCTGGCGCGCGCGGTACAGGTCGAGCGAGTCGTCGAAGATGATGGTGACCATCGAGAGCTCAAGTTTGGACGTGGAGCGGACGACCTGGAGCTTGGGCAAACCGAGCATGGTGGTTTCAAGCGGAAAGGTGACGAGCTGTTCGACCTCGACCGGAGACAGGCCGGGAGCCTGGCAGGTGACGACCACCTGGTTGTTGGTGAGGTCGGGATAGGCCTCGACGGGCAGGCGATACATGGTGATGATGCCGGCGGCGATAAGCAGCACCATGGCGATGAGGGCGAGCCAGCGGTTGGAGAGGAAGAAGTCGAGGATGCGGCTCATGGATTATTCCTCACCGATGGTGCCTTTGAGCAGGTCGGACTTGAGGATGAACGCGCCGGCGACGGCGATGTGCTCGCCGGGGCGAAGGCCGTCGGACCTCGACCTGGCCCGCGACCGGCGCGGCGGTTTTGAGGGCGCGCGGGGTGAAGTGGGTGCCGTCGGCGGTGACAAAGGCGGACTGGATGCCGTTGATGTCCTGGAGCGCGTCTTCAGGCACGAAGATGGCCTGGCGGGTGTCGGCCTCGTTGATCGTAGCGGTAGTAAACATGAGCGGCTTGAGCCTGTTGGCCGGGTTTGAGAGCGTGGCGCGTACCTGCACGGTGCGGGTGGTGGGGTCAAGTGTGCTGCCGATGAGTGTGACGCGGCCGGGAAAGGTCTCATCGCCCCAGGCGTTGGAGCGGACGGTCACGCGCTCACCCTTGCGGATGTGCGCGAGGTCGGCTTCGGCGACGGAGGCGACCATCCAGACCTGTGACAGGTCGGAGACGGTGTAGGCCTCGTTGCCGGGCTCAAAGACCATGCCGGAGGTGAGGGTGCGGGTGATGACGGTGCCGCTGATGGGCGACTTGATCGGGACATTCTCGTAGGTGTAGAGGCTGGCCGGGGTGACGGACTCGGGCGGGATCTGGAGGATATCGGCGAGGTGCTCGCGCTCCATGGTAACGGCGGCCTGGGCGTTGGCGAGATCGGTCTGAGCCTGTACGAGCTCCTGGGCGCTGCCTTGCTGTTGCTCCAGCGAGGCGGCCTGGATGGAGTAGAGATGGCTGTAGCGGTCGCGCTTTTGTTGCGCGTAGACGAGGGCGGACTGGGCCCGGGCGGCGTTGGCGTAGTTCTGCGCGAGGGCGCCGACGGTCTCGTGCACGGAGTGGCTGTGGAGTTCGGCCAGGACCTCGCCGCGGCGGACGAGGTCGCCGGCATTGTGCAGGACGCTGACGACGCGGCCGTCGGAGTAGGGAGCGATGTGCGCGGTGCGCTGCTAGTCAATCATGATCTGGCCCGGGACGGAGAGGGTGCGCGAGACCGAGCGTGGCTCGACGGCCACGATGCGAATGCCGGCGGTGCGCTGCTGGTCGGCGGGGACTTCGATGGTGTTCTGTGCGTTGGCTTTCTGCTTTCCCTCGCCCGAGTCGGCGTTGCCCCCGGACCCGGACTGTCCGCCGCCCGAGCCTGAGCCGCCGCCCGATTTGCTGTCTGAGGTGGGCTTGGAGCTGTTGCCCGAGCCGGATCCACCGGAGCAGCCCAGGGCGGAGGCAAGGGTGAGTGCAAGCAATAGAGCGGCGGGGCGTTTCATAGTGGCTCTCCGTAGGCCAGCTTTAACGAGATGACGGATCGCTGGTACTCGGCCCAGGTCTGGATGGCGAGCAGGCGTGTGTCGATCAGGATGCGCTGGGCGTCGAGGAAGCGCAGCAGGTCGGTGCCGCCGGTGCGGTACGCGTCGCTGATGATGGTGCTGTTCTGGGCGGCGCGGTCGTCCATGCCGGGCAGGGTGCCGCGCACGAGCGCCTGCTCGCGACGGTAATTGCCCAGGGCGGTGCGAATCTCCGACGCGGCGTTGAGGCGGGTGTAGGCGAGCTGGTCATCCGCAAGCTGGCGAGCAGCCGCGGCGGTGGCGACCCCGCCCTGGTTCCGGTTGAAGAGCGGCAGGTCGTACTGGAGGCCGGCGTAGAGCGTATCGAACGTGCTGTTGCGCTTGTAGCCGCCCAGGACGTCGAGGTCGGGAACGGCGTTGGCGTGCTGGAGGCGGAGGTCGGCGTCGGCTTCGCCGCGGGGGTAGCGCGCGGCGAGCCCGGCGGGGCGCTGCTCGATTGCGGTTGCCGGAGGCCGCTCCGCGACGGGCCGCTCCTGTTCGAGCAGATCGGTGAGTGTGGCGGTTTCCGCGGAGAGCGAGGCGGTGCGCCGGGCGAGCTCGATGCCGGCGGCCTCAGCGTCGCGCTGGGCCTGCGCGTAGGAGAGCGCGACGCGGTCTCGCTCGATCTGTGTGCGGAGCAGGTCGACGCCCGCAGTGGCGCCGGCTTTCACGCGGTCCGATTGGTACTGGACGATGCGATCGAAGCCGGCGAGCTGCTGCTGCCACTCGGTGACGGCGGCGCGTGTGGCCTCCGCGGTCCAGTAGGCGTTGGCTATGCCGGCTGCGATCAGGCCGAGCTCGAGGGTGTGCTGGGCCTCGGAGCGGCGAACCCCGCCCTCGGCGTAGGTGACGCGTTTGCCGCGTTTGCCGTCGAGCTCGAAGGACTGGCTGATGTAGCCGTAGTCCTCGGTGTCGTCCGAGAAGGTGTAGGTGTTGTCCCAGGGGCGCAGGTCTTCCGACTGCAGGAAGAGGCGCGGGTTAGGGCGAAGTTTGGCGTTGGTGATCTGCGCGCGCTGGACCGCGACGCGGTCCCCGCTGGATCGCGCTTCGGGCGCTTGCGCGAGGCCGAGCTCCATGGCCTGGTGCAGGGACAGCGATTGCTGGGCGTGGAGGAGGGATGTGTTCGCGGCGAGAAGCATGGCGGCCGCTGCGCCGCGCACAAAGGACTCAATGCTCTCAGAAAACTGTCGGTGAGCCATGTTTGCATTCAAGGGGACAGGA
>CAXTSA010000228.1:0-5095 GCA_964246755.1 uncultured Acidobacteriaceae bacterium | reverse complement strand
GTACCACGGTCTCAGCCCTGGCCCACACCTCCCCCACATCGTGCGAGACCAGCAGCAGTGCAATTTCTCGCTCCCGCAGGTAGCCCTCGAGCGTCCCCCACAGAGCCGACTTGCCCGCGCCATCGAGCGCGCTGAAGGGCTCGTCCAGCAGCAGCAGCCGGGGCTCGGGAGCCAGCGCGCGGGCCAGCGCAACCCTCTGCTGCTCGCCGCCCGACAAGCGCCCCGGCAAACGACCCCGAAGCGCCCCCAGCGCGAACAGCGCGCAAAGCTCCTCGGTGCGCCGCTGTTGCTCGCCCCCAGCCAGAGCCCGCATCCCGAAGCGCAAATTGCCCTCGACCGACAGATGCGGGAATAGCGCAGGTGCCTGCGTCACGTAGCCGACCCCGCGCGCACCCGGCGCCACACACACGCGCGCCGCTGTGTCGACCAGCGTCCGCTCGCCCAGTCGTACCGTCCCGCTACCCGGCGCTTGCAGACCGGCGACGATGCGCAGCAGCGTGCTCTTACCCGCGCCCGACGGCCCGAACAGCGCTGCGCGCTCCGAGGCCACCGTAAACTTTGCCTGGAGCCGCAACGCCCCCACCTGGTGCTGCACGTCAATGGCGAGCGCCGCGCTCACCGGGCCCGGTCTCCAGAGCCACCCCGAGCATAGGCCCGCTCGCGAAAGCCGTAGAGCACCGTAAGCCCCGCGACCGAGGCGAGCAGCAGCGCCAGCGCCGTCCGGTTAGCCCCCGCGTAGTCGAAGCTCTGCACCTGGTCGAGCAGCGCGATGGAAAGCGTGCGCGTGGCGCCGGGGATATCGCCGCCGATCATCAGCACTACGCCGAACTCGCCGACCGTGTGCGCGAACGCGAGCAGGCCGCTGGCCAGCAGCGCCCGCCGCGACAGCGGCAGCACCACCCTCCCCAGCACACGCAGACGGCCGGCGCCCAGCAGCTTCGCGGCCTCCAGCAGTTCGGGCGGCACCTGCGAGAAGCCCGTGACCAGCGGTTGCAGCGCGAACGGCAGGCTGTAGATAATCGAGCCAACTACCAGCCCATCGAAGGAAAAGGCCAGAGGGTGCCCCAGCAGGCGAGCCCACAGCCGCCCAAAGCCGGTGCGCGGCCCCAGCAGCACCAGCAGGTAGTAACCCAGCACCGTAGGCGGCAGCACCAGCGGCACCATCGCAACCGCCTCTGCCAGAGGACGCCACCGAGCGCGCCCCAGCACCAGCCAGGCCGCCAGCGGCACCGCGATCGCAAGCAGCAGCAATGCCGTAAGCGCGGAGAGCCGTAGGGTCAGCAGCAGTGCCTGCGTGTCTATCATTTTGCCATTTGGTAGGAGAAGGGAAGCGGCCGTCCCGTGCACAAGAGAGCGACTTCTGTGTGAAAGGAAAGCTTCCCGTTAATACAGGTCTCCGGTGAAAAAAGTGTCTGGTGAAGCATGTTCCCCGCGAATAAAAAGCAGGGTCAACCGGAGCTACAGGGCTTCGCCCAGGAACTGAAAAATCTGCGTTTTGCCCAAAATCCTGCCGCGGCAACCGCTCCAGGGCGCATCGCAGACCCGCTACTCAGGCGCCATCAACCCCTCCCGCTGCAGCAGCGCGCGCATCTCCGGCGTCCCCATAAAATCCAGCAGCTTCTGCCCATTGGCCGCTCCTTGTGCCTTGCGCACCACAACCGCCCCCTGCAGAATCGGCGGGTAGGCCGAAGCCGGCACCGGCACAAAAGCACCGTCGGCCATCAATCGAGTGGTCTTCGCGCTCGTAAGCGAAAGCAAACCCACCTCCGCATTGCCCGAGTCGGCATACTGCGCCGCTTCGGCGATATTGCTCGCCACCCGCAGCTTCGGCCCAAGCGTGTCCTTCAACCCCAGCGACGCGATCGCGGCTTGCGCGGCCCGGCCATACGGCGCGTGCTCCGGGTTCGCAATCGCCACCGACTGGAGCCCCCCATCGCGCAGCATGTCGATCGAAAGCTGCTTGCCCCGCAGCACCGCTGCATCCCGGCGAGCCCACAGCACCAGCACATGTAAACCTGGTCTCCTTCGCCAGCCCCGCGTCGACGACCCGCTGCGGAAAGCTCGTGTCCGCGGCCAGGAAGAGATCGAACGGCCCTCCGCCAATCACCTGTTGCGCCAGCGTAGCCGAGCTCTGATACGTCGCCTCGGCATGGATGCCCGTCCGTCGTTCAAACGCTCCGAGTACCGACGGCAGCACCGGTTCCAGGTCGGCCGCCGCGGCAATGCGAAGGGAGGGGACCGGCGCTTGTGCCGGCGCACGGCTCGCGAGCGAAACCAATAGCGCGAGACCCAGCGCTGTCCCTGCCGCAACTCCCGGAAATCTACTCCAGCGAAATTTCATACTCGCAGCACCATCACTTCCGTCGATTTCACCAGGGCAGCCACCGTTTCGCCGACCTCCAGGCGCAGCTCACGTGCCGCGTCGGCGGTAATGATCGAGGTCAGGACCTGCCCTCCGATCGAGATTTTGACCTGCGCCAAGAGCCCGTCCAGCTTCAGATCCACCACGCGCCCCACCAGCTGGTTTCGGCCGGAAACGGTGCGCATCATCTCACGCCGCGGCGTCTCCGGGCTTCGGGCCTTGTGCAGCAGGGAATCGAGCTCGCTCTCCGCGATCCGGTAGTGCCCGCCCGGGGTCTTCGTCGCCTTGATCTTGTTCCCGTAAAGCCACTGCTTCATCGTCGGGTAGGAGATCCCCAGGCGCAAGGCGGCTTCGCGCGGCGTAAGAAGCGGAGGCATAGACGAGAGTATACGACTCCCCTGCGATTTCTGCTTCGGTTTAACCGCCGAATTCGAAGCCGAAGCGAGTTTGGTGAGTCGCTCCTTAATTGACAAATTCGTTCACAAATTCGTTCACGAAAAGGTGTCCTCCTGAGCTACGGGGCTTTGTTCCGGAAGCGAAGGACCTGCTTTTGCTCTGCGGCCCGCTCGCCTCGCACCACGGTAACCCCCATCGGAACGATCGACGCCCTCCGTACCCAGGCACGATGCTACGATCATGCCTGTATGGAGACTTCGGCGGAAACTTTCGTGAGCCCCAGCGATGCCGCCAACCCTGCTCCTCACGAGCTGCACTGCACCGGATGCGGCGCCATCGCCCCTCGCGGCTCCCTTTCCGGCGATCTCCGCTGCCCCGCCTGCGGTGACCTGTACGAAGTTCGCTACCCGCGTTCCTCGGCCACCGCCGCGCAGGCGGGCGACCCCGGCGAGCAGGCCCGGCAACTGCGCGAGCGCTGGGCCCTGCGCCGACTCTCTTCCGCCGCCATCGACCAGAGCGGCGTCTGGCGTTTTCGCGACCTGCTCCCCATCATCAGCGATCCGGCGAAAGTCATTACCCTGCGCGAAGGCAACACCCCTCTCTACCGTCTCAAGCGGAGCGCGCGGCGGCTCGGCCAGCCCCAGCTCTACGCCAAGCACCAGGGTCTGAACCCGACCGGCTCGTTCAAGGACACCGGCATGACCGCCGCGCTCTCCGTCGCCCACGAGGAGGGGTTTCGCTGGGTCGGCTGCGCCTCCACCGGCAACACCTCCGCGGCCATGGCGGCCTATGCCGCACGCGCCGGCATGCGCTCGCTCGTTCTCATCCCCGAAGGCAAAATCGCCTGGGGCAAGCTTTCGCAGGCCATGGACTACGGCGCCCGGACCTTCCAGCTGCGGACCGACTTCGACGGCTGCGTGCGCGTCCTGGCCGAGGTGGTTCGGCGCGCACCCGTCTTCCTGCTCAACTCGGTCAACCCGTATCGCCTGGAAGGGCAGAAAACCCCCGCCTTCGAGATCGCCGAAGCCATGCGCTGGGACGTGCCCGATCACCTGATCGTTCCGGGCGGCAACCTGGCCAACGTCTCCGCGCTCGGCAAAGGGTTTGAAGAGCTGCTCGACAGGGGGCTGACTACCCGCCTGCCGCGCATCTCCGTCATCCAGGCCGAAGGAGCCAACCCGCTCTACCGTCTCCTGCACGGGGGCGCCCCCGAGGACCTCCTGCAGCCGGTCGCCGCCAAGACCCGCGCCAGCGCCATCCAGATCGGCAACCCCGCCTCCTGGCGCAAAGCTCTGCGCATCCTGCGCCTTACCGGCGGCTTTTGCGAGCAGGTTTCCGAAGCGGAGATCGCGCTGGCCAAAGCCGAGATCGGGCTCGAAGGCATCGGATGCGAGCCGGCTTCGGCCGTGACCCTGGCCGGATTGAAAAAGCTCCAGGCCTCGGGCCGGATCGCGCCCGAAAACGTCGTCGTGCTCTTCCTTACCGGGCATACCCTCAAGGATTCCGACTACACCATCGCCTATCACCGGGGTGAGCTGCTCGATGCCGGCGAACTCGGCCCCCTGAGCCAGGCTATCGCGGCAACCGAGCGCAACTCCGTACCGCTTGAAGCCGACCCCGACGCGATCCTGCGCGCGATCGAGTCGGAGGACCGCGCCGCAAGCCACGTCGAAGCCGGCGAACCGCGACTGCCGGCGTGACCCCTGCAGCGGCCTCGCCTTCGGGGCAAACCGAGGCCATCTCCCTGCGCCTGCCCGCGACCTCGGCGAACCTCGGCCCCGGCTTCGACACGCTCGCGCTCGCGCTCGCCCTGTACCTGGAAGTGGATGCGGCGCCGGCTCCGCGGTTCCACATCGCCGCGAGCGGGCGAGGCGCGGAGCTATGCGAGGCGCTTGAGGGCAATCTGCTGCTCGACACCTACATGCAGACCTGGACCAAGTACGCAAGCGGGCCGCCGCGACCGCTCGCCCTGCGGGTCCGCAACGGCATTCCTTTGGGCATGGGCTGCGGATCGTCAGCGGCTTCCCGTATCGCCGGGCTGGCCCTGGCCTCGCATTTCGCCGGGCTCCACTGGAGCCGCCAGAGGATGCTTGAGGAAGCCGCCGCGCTCGAGCACCACCCGGACAACGCGGCAGCCTGCTGCCTCGGCGGCTTTGCGGTTTCAGGCTACGTCTCCTCCCCGGCAGCCACGCCCCACGGGAGCGACGCTTCCTCCCGTGCCGCGGGCAGCCCGCGTCGGGTACAGGCTGTCTCCATCAAGCCGCCCGGCGCCTGGCATGCGCTGCTCGTGCTGCCCGGGCAATCGCTCGCCACCGCTGCCTCGCGCGCCATTCTGCC